>CALCIK010000042.1 GCA_937907475.1 uncultured Bacteroidota bacterium
CTACTGCATTGTGAGTTCTTGCTACTGCATTGTGCGTTCTTGCTACTGCATTGTGAGTTCTTGCTACTGCATTGTGCGTTCTTGCTACTGCATTGTGCGTTCTTGCTACTGCACTGTGCGTTCTTGCTACTGCACTGTGCGTTCTTGCTACTGCACTGTTCATAGTCAATCGTCAATTCTTAAAACCAATCGTAAATCGTAAATCGTAAATCAAATCTCTATTTTAGCTGCCGAAGTTTCATGATTTTGCTCCACGAAGTAGGCTCGCCGTTTGTGGCTATTTTTTCTTTGTCAAAGTCTGCTTGGTGTTCAAAAGAGGCAGTGTTCGACCCCATCGGGCTTTTGAGTTGAGGGCTTTCGAGATACATGGCTTTAGTTGCATCAATGAGTTTACCGTTTTGGGTAAAATCAACGGTTAACCACATTGCAACATCATCGTATTTAGCTTTATCGGTCTGTACCCATTCAGCTATGCAATGCAGGTCGTCAAAGACAAAGATTTTACCTTTTTTAGTAACCGCTTCGGCACCGAAACGCTTGTCCATCAAGGTCATTTTACAAACAGAACAATAGTCTTTACCAAAGTTGATGGGGCGAGGTTGTACATCGCAGGCACTAAAAGAAAAGAGTCCGATACTACTCAAGACAAGGAAGACAGCAGTTGCACTTTTGGCACTAAGCGTTCGTCGTTTTCGGGAAAGATACAGTTCGTAGAAAAGAGCAGCAAAAACGAGTATGCCCGATAGGGTAATTATCCAACCTCCGGTGTCAGGTATGGATAGTGCGGTAAAATTGAGCAGTACTTTATAGCCCAATAGTGGAGGTTGGTAAGCCATTCCGGGTACTACAATAGCGGCTTCGGGGTTTAGGTTATGTCCATAATCATACCCCCACCAATAAAAATCAGTCATGGCTATTACTGCTCCTATAAATAGTAATGCGGCATAAATGACAAGACCTCGGAAGCGATTGAAAAGGCTGACTGCCAAGCCAAGCAGGATGTAAACGGCAATGATGATGGGAAGCCAGGTAAATTCGGGGAACATTTCTTTTTCTATATTTTTCATGCCGATGTAATGGTTCAATCCGTTGATGACCTTTACATCACCCGATAAATCAGACAACCAAATTTTCATGGTCAACCCTTCGGGATATTGAGGTGCCCAAAGTTGGATTTTCCAAACCGGTACAAAATAAGTGGCTATTAAGATGAGGGCAGCTATGGCAACGGTGATTCGGGCGAGCTTTGTTAGTTTGTTCATGGGTAAATGTTTTGTGCAAAAAAACCTTGCGGGCTTGGTTTTCACCCGCAAGGTTGCAGAGAAATTACTACTTATTCAGCCCTGTTTTTCGTCGTAAATTATCTAAATCGGATATTACTCGGGGGTATTTTTTTTGCCCATCGAGAATTTAAGTTCATTTTTTGAACCGGCCGGAGAAACTCTCAGGTATCCCTGCATTTCCTGATGCAGTGCAGAGCAGAAGTCGGTACAGTAGAATGGGAAAACGCCAACTCGGTCGGGTGTCCATTTAAGGGTTTGTGTTTCACCGGGCATGATGAGCAACTCGGCATTGTTCGCTCCTTTCACCGCAAATCCATGAGGCACATCCCAATCTTGCTCTAAGTTGGTTACGTGGAAATAGACATTGTCGCCAATTTTTACCCCTTCAATATTGTCGGGTGAAAAGTGAGAACGTATGGAGGTCATATAAACATGAACATCGTTGCCTTTTCGCTCTACTTTAGACTGTCCTTCCCCTTTCGCAGCATGAGGGTGACTATTCTCCTCCATTTTGAAAAACTTGACGGAGTTATTCATAATCAAATCTGCAGGACATGCTTGTGCATAGTGAGGCTCGCCAATAGTTGGGAAGTCGAGCAATAGTTGCATTTTATCACCGCTGATGTCGTAAAGTTGAGCCGATTGTGTAAGTTCGGGTCCGGTTGGTAAATAGCGGTCTTTGGTAATTTTGTTGTAAGCAATGACATATTTGCCGAAAGGTTTTTTGGAATCGCCTCCGGGAATACATAAGTGACCGATAGAATAGTATGTAGGTACTCTGTCCAATACTTCTAATTTTTCGATATTCCATTTTACAATTTCGGAAGACACAAAGAATGAAGTATAAGCATTACCTTTCCCGTCAAACTCGGTATGAAGTGGGCCAAGTCCGGGTTTTTTCACTTCGCCATATAAAGCCGATTCGTATTTAACCACCGGAATTCCATCGTAATCGCCATCAAAATCTTTTGCTTGAATGGCTGTTTGCAATTTTGCAAAAGAAAATACAGGAATGGTAGCTGCCAATTTACCGCTTCCTACAATATATTGTCCTGTGGGATCAACATCGCAACCGTGAGGAGATTTGGGGCAAGGGATAAAATAAACCATATCGGCCAATTCTTTCGGGTCGAGCACGAGAACTTCTTCTTTAATAGTAGAAGTGGCTGTATGAGTACTTTCGTCATACCGGTTGATGGCATAACTCACCCGTTGTTTTTTGCCTTTACCTTGTTTGACGTATTCTTCCGCTTTTTTCCAATTGACCGCCATGATAAAGTCCTTGTCTTTTTGTGAAGCGTTTACTTCCAACAAAGTGTTGGCTTGTTCAGTATTGTAACAAGAGAAGAAAAACCAACCACTTGAAGGGCCTTTACCCGAATGACTTAAGTCGAAGTTGACACCCGGTAAAATAATTTGGAAAGCGATATCCATGTGACCGGTTTCTTTTTCAACGCCGATAAAAGACACTGTTCCTTTAAAGTTTTCTTTATAGGTATCTATCGATACATCGGGGTTGCTGTCTTTGTCGTCCATCGGATAACTAAAACGAGTTCCGGCAATTACGTATTCGGTGTTTTCGGTAATAAACGGTGAAGAGTGGTTTCCACTGCTATTGGGGATTTCGATAATTTCAGCTGTTTTGAAAGTTTTAAGGTCAATCCGTGCAACACGAGGGGTGTTGTTACCATTTCCAAAAAGCCAACGACCATCCACTTCGCCATTGGTTTGAGATAGTTCAGGGTGGTGAAGGTCGTCCCAAGGAACAAAACCGTGAGAGGTATTGAGCATCGGTTTTAATTCTTCGCTGTAACCATAACCGCTTTCGGGGTTAACAGAAAAAACAGGGAGCACTTTAAGCAATCGTCCGGAAGGTAAGCCATAGACTGCCATTTGTCCGCTAAAACCACCCGAAACGAAGTTGTAAAACTCATCGTATTTACCGGGTGCTACATAGACCTTGCTAGCTGCATCACCACTAACGGCTGTTGCCATATTTTGAGGTTTACAACCGTTTATTGCAAAAGCTAAAACGGCCACAAAAACAGACAGGCCAATCAGCCATTGTTTCATTGAAAAAAAACTTTTCATAAGTCAGTAATTTAATTATTTTGAATAGTTAGAAAATGGTTGATCAAAGCGAGGGTTTTAGGTATCTCTATTAAAATAGTTCAATTTGCGGGTTTATAGCCGTTGACTACTTATAATGACAGTTGCTATTTTTCGCCGTCAATAGACCTCATAAACTCCAATACATCGCGCGCATCACCCATTGATACATTTTGGTTAGGCATACGGGTCAAACACAACTCCAACAATTTTTGAGCTTCTTTATCTTTTTCAAGCATGACTTCAACATTGGTAATCATGTTCATAATCCATTCGGGCTTTCGAGCTTTGGTAAGACCTTTCCAACCGGGGCCGACAACTCTTTCATCGGTTAACTTATGGCAGGCTGAACATTTCATATCGTAAATAGACTTACCTCGCCCAACTCTTGATTGGTCAAGGGGGGTTCCAAGTTCTACGGATTTTACCTCTCCGATACCTTTGCCTTGGGCAAGCATATCGTCTTCGGGTGATGAACTGGTTTTTTTAATAGTAGCCAACTCTTTGGGAGGGGTTACTTGTCCACCTCCGCAAGCTGCCAAGAAAATGACAAGGCTTAGAAAAATAGCAATCTTTTTCATTTGCAAAAATTTAATGGTTAGTAGTAATATTAACTCTCAAGAATGATTTTGGATAGTGTATTACTTATTACCCTGCAAATGTAGGTGTACATTGACCCGTGACTTTATGATTAGAATCATATCGGGTAAAAAACTAAAAGTTTTTCGGAAGAGAGAATAAATATTGACACAGCAACAAAGCGTCCAATGCTTTTTTGCTGTAAACTTAAATACATTTATCCCGCATAGTCATACACAATTATGGGTAAAAGTTTCATAATTCCCACATGGATTATATTACTTCGGCATAGAATGCTGATTACGCTGTTAATTTCATCTGCGTTGCTTGCATCCGTTTTATCCGCGTTCCAAAAAGAATAGAACGCGGATGACGAGGATTTTCAAACGCGGATGAAACGGATTTTTCCTTGTTGCTTTAAAAAATCTGCGTTTATCAGCGTTGCTTACATCCGTTTCATCCGCGTTCCAAAAAAAAGTTATAGAACGCGGATTTTATTACTTTTTTATAAGTCCAATTTTAAGACAATCATATCTCTTAGCTGCTTCCCGTCTTCGTAAATCGGTTGAGGATAATTGTCAACAAAAAAGTCTTTTATAATCCTAAAATCTTTAAACCCAAGTGCTCGATAAAGCCTTACCGGTCTTACGGAAGTAATCCCAGTGCCAATGAGTAATGACTCGAAGCCCTTTTTCCTTAAAACCCCAATGACATTTTTTATCAAATAAGTACCAATTCCATATCCTTGAAATTCGGGTCGAACGGCTATGTTTTTAATTTCAGCACTTGTGCTGCTTAAGATTTTAAGAACATAGACAGCAATCAACTGTTCGCCTTTTTCGCAGACGTAAATCTCGGAGTGATGAATATATTTATCAATTGCTTCGATGGCATCGTCAGCAATTAACAGTAAACTGTATGGAATTTCCTCATCGGGGCTAAGCCTTCTGACTGTCAGTTCGGTTTCTAAATTAAAACGCATAATAGTTCAGGAATGATTTACAATAAAGTTGGTTGGTGTTTAGGAGTAAGTCCTTTTTAAATGATATGCCCATTCAATCTCAATTTGATACAAACATACCTTTTCTAAAGCAAATCGTAGGTATAAAAACAGAAACCGGATGTCATAAAGATATCCGGTTTCTTATAAACTCCTCCTTCACCAATTCTATGATGAACTGTGTTTTAACTGATAATCTTGATGTTAAACGCTCCATTATTGGTTGCTCCGTATATGCTCAACCACAAAGGCAGATACATTTCTGTTCCTCTTGCTTTGGTAATATCACCAAGGTCGAGTATGTTGCTTTCAGCCCAACCGAACGATTTCAAAACTTCTTTCACTGCGTCTTTTGCATCGGCATCATTACCGCAGACAAAAATATTGTGGTCGCCTCCATTGAGCATTTTAGGATTGACCATCAATCCACACCAAAGTGTATTGAGCGATTTCACCACTTTACTGTCCGGAAATGCCTTTTGAATTTCCTCACCCAGCGAATTTGTATTGACAATAGAAAGCGAAGGGGGCATCCCCATAGAAAAATCAAGCGGGTTGGAAACATCCACAATGATTTTCCCTTTCAAATTGTTTGCTCCTGCAAGCTGAAGTGCATCAATAGAACCGGCTCCTGCAGTACAGTTAAAAACAATTTCACCAAATGCAGCAGCATCTGCAAATGTACCGGCTTTTGCTTTACCATTGTTTTTTGATACAAATGCTTGTGCCTTTTCATTTTCGGCACTTCTTGAACCCATCATCACAGAATGTCCTAACTCAACTAATTTTGAACCGATGGCATCACCAACCATTCCTGTTCCTAATACTGCAATTTTCATGGTGTCGTTTTTTAATTGTTTGTAAATCATTAACGACACAAAGATACCCTGCCTGTATTTAACCGTAATGGTGAAAAACTTGGTTGAAATGGTAAATTAGTTTTGGGCTGCTTGTTTTCTGTATTTTAGAGGGGTCAATCCGGTATGTTTTTTAAAAAAACTCCCAAAATTAGCCGGATCTGAGAAGTTGAGTTGAAAAGCGATTTCAGCAATGTCGAAGTTGGTGTATTGAATAAGCGAGGTGGCTTCGGTCATTAACCTTTCGTTGATAAAGGAAAGCGCATTTTTCTTGGATACCGATTTCACGGTTTGCGATAGGTGATTGGGCGTAACAAAAAGCATTTCGGCATATTCCTCAATTGTTCGTTTCTCTATGTAGTAATGATTGACCAACTGTATGAATTTTTGAAATAAAATTTGCTGTGGGGTGGTAAATCCTTGCTCCCATTCGTCAAAAGCGGTGGTAAACTCTTTTAACTGGTAAAGCAAAGCCAACAGTTTTACGGTAGCAACCTTATGTTGTTTATCGTTCGACTGTTCATAAGCCGTGAAAACCTCCTCAAAATGTGGCGCAAAATCTATGAACTTGGATTGATTGAGTTTGAAAAAGTTGGTGTGGAGAATGTTGAAAAAAGGAAACTCCATTTCAAAATCGGGCTTGAAAAACGAAAAGCACTGCGATTTGAAATAAATTAAGTAGCCATTTGCCGAGTGGTCGCGAAAGAAACTATACAATAGTCCGGGGGATTGAAATACCAAAAACGAATTGAGTTTGGTAACATTGGTATTGTCGTAAGTGATTTTTGTGTTACCGGCATCCGTTACCAAACCAATAAAGTAAAAATCCTTCCTAAAAGGAGGTTTGTAATTGTTCATCGAACCCTCGTTTTCCTTTAACCTCAAACAATAGAAGTTTGGGTTGGAGGTCATGAAATCCGATGGAATAGAAGTCAGGAAATCGTTGATTTCTTTGTAATAGGGTATGATGTCTTTTTGCTCTTGCATAAAGCGATAGTCTGTCTATGTAAGTTCTTTAGTTGACATGCTCGTCCATTTGCTGCTAAACAATAACAAGGCTTCTTTGTCATTGGCCATGTAAATTGTTTTTATAAACTTTAGCCCAATTCGTTCCAAAAGCTTAATTGATTTCTCGTTATAGGCTACGGTGATAGCATAGACTTCCGGAATATTCAATGTCGTTTTAGAGTATTCCAAAGTGGCACTTGCTATTTCAAAGGCGTAGCCTTTACTTTGAAATTCAGGTAAAAATGCAAAACCAATGTCCGGCATGGCTAAACTATCTCGTTTAATGATGCCGCACATTCCTATCGGTTTTCCATCTATGGTTCTTTCTACCATACACAAACCATAGCCATTTTCACGATAACTTTTTAGTGGGCCGTTAATGAGGTAATTCCTTGCCTGCTCGTCTGTTTGAACACTACTCTTACCGATAAAACGCAACCAACCTTCGCTGTTCAGAAGTTCAACGATAAAAGAAGCGTCGGTCAACTCAAACTCTCTTAGCTTCAGTCTGTCGGTTTGAATGATGCAATTCATAGTATCTTTTACGGTTTCGTTGTTGCAATGACCTCAAAGAAAATGATTTCCCTTTAGAAGTCCGCAAAAACATAACCCGCTAACCTCCAACAAGTGCGACAAATTTACACTAATTTTTAGAAGTTCGCTTCGATAGACAAATATGCTTATGAATTGCTTAGATAGTTTCTCTTTTTTTCTGTTCCTCCAGAATACTATCTAAGAATTGTGAAGTTTGCGCTTGTATTTCCGTTTCGGAAATTTCAAGAGCATGAGGATTGGAAATTAACTGCAGCCAAGGTTTTGGGGCATCAAAATTAAACTCTCCAAAAACAATGACCGGAGTGCCTTTCATTTTAACAATGTCTTTTTCTAAAACCCATTCATCCGCCCAATTGTAAAGATGTTCGGCATCTGCTTCCAACAATCGTAAGCAGGAATGTGATACAGGGTAACCGGGTAAACTATATTGATGCCAACCAATACCTGCCTTGTTGGCAATGTTAAAATTCCATCGCAAATCCCACTCATCGTTAAAAGTGCTGACGGTTTCTTCTGCTTTCCAGTTGGTATTAAAAAGTCCGGTTGGGGTCAAGTCTTTCTTTCTGCCCATATTGGTTGGGCCGGTATAACTCAACACGCCATTTTCATAAGTGGCGAAGAATTGAGTAGGATAAGAAAAGTAAATAATCTTTTTCACCTCTTTCAGGTAAGGTACATTCATGGGGAAAGGTGAATAAAGTTTTAAGTCGCCGGTCAAATCTACGGGAACAATTACCGAATCCATTTTTGCAAAACGCACCTTATCAACTCTATTCATGGCGAGAGCTATTTGCAAGTGATTACTGTCTGAACCATGAATTGCCAACCAATCCTTTCCATTTACTTTTTCGTAGGTAAATGTTTTCCGAGGCTCAACTTGTTGCTCCGTTTTTTCACCGGTGGTTGGAGGAGATTGCGTGTTATCCTCGTTATTTTGTTTTTGTTGACAAGACAGTATAATAGAAATAATAAAAATGGAAATGACAACTATGCTTTTCATGCTTTTTTGTTGCAAATTTAATTCCATTTATTCTGTCACTCCGTACACAATTATTTGATAAGGTTATAACAATCACACATTGACCGGATGATGCCATTCAATTCTAAAATTATTTCGATGGCAAATTCAGACTTACAGGAATATGCTTGATTGTTATTCGGTTACATGTTCCATTACTGAATAATGGGATATCGTCTTTCAAAAAATATTCCGATATATTACTTACCAACCGAATTGCAATATAAAGCGATACGGTTACCTTCACAGTCTTCAAATTCAGCAACAAAGCCTAATGCTCCTACGGATGTTTTGGGGTAAAGTATTTGCCCTCCGTTTTGCAGTACCTTTTCGAGGGTTTGGTCAATGTCGCTACTTCCAAAATAAACCAATGTACCATTCAAGGAAGGTTTATAGGTTTCACCTTTGGCAAGTGCCCCGCTAATGCCTAAACCGTTTTCGATCAAAGGGAACAAAGCCATTTCGTTGCCATCAATCATGTCGAGCGAAAAATCAAAATTTAAAACGGCTTTATAAAATTGTACAGCCCGATGAATGTCCGTTACCGGAATTTCAAAATATACAACAGGATTTGATGTGGTACTCATGTTTTGTTGGTTGTGTGTTGGTGATTTATGTTTATGCCCAATTACTTCTTATTTACGCCCCTTCTTTTCCATATATTCTGCAATGAGTTGTTCGTTTGTCTGATTACTTTCTGAAAGTGCGTTGATAATCTTCCGTTGTTCGTTCTCTGTCTTGTTTTGACTTAGTTTTTTCTTGGCTTGAATATCGTTGACTATGATGTGAAATGCGACTATTCCTTTTGCCAATCCGTATTTATAATCGTTTGGTAAATTTTTCCATTGCTCTCTATAGGACAAGTCGAAATAGTCAATTGTGGAATCTAAAACAGACATTGCTTTTTCCGGTTCAGAGATGATTGTTCCTTGCCCGTAAGCATGAACAGAGAGGTAATTCCAAGTCGGCACATTCAATTCCTTGTCGTAGTGCTTTGGTGATATATAAGCATGTGGCTCACTAAAAACAACTAATACCATGCCGTTCTCCAAACCCTTCCACTGTTCATTTGCTTTGGCAAAGTGCGAGGTAAGTACAATTTTTTCCTGTACAACGGTAACCAAAAACGGTAAATGAGTGGCAACCGGCAGATTGTCTTTTGCGGTAATGATGGTTGCAAAACTAAACCGTTTCATAAACTCAACGATTTCATTTCTGTCAGTCATTAAATTTAACTTCGGGATATACATGCAAAGTCTTTTTCGTTTTAATGCTTGTCTGTTGTTGCGGGCTGGAATGATTTTCTGAAACAATTCAAGCAAAATATTGATGGAGAAATAGCCGAAAATAAATCGTCATTACTGCTCTCTGGTTTTGATTAACTTGAAATAATCCTCTAATTTTAAAAGCCCTGGATGAATTTTTTTCAAATGGTCAATATCGGCATTAAAACAGGGTTCTCGATACCACTCAAACATTTTTCGAACATCGGGAACGAGCAACCTCACGATTCCTGCAAATAGTTTGGAATGATTAGGGGTGGTTCCAAAAATCTTTTGGTAAGCGGCCAATGCTTCTGAATAAGTAACATTATCGCCTGCAATGTCAATCGTTTTTCCTATCCATTCTTTGGGATTCAGAAAAGCGTTAGCTGCAAACCAACCGATGTCTTCACACGCAATCATTTGTAGGGTGGTTTTGCTGCCCAAATTTTTTCTCAGCATTTCCCAACTCAATCCCAATCCCTGAGCATTGGGCTTCAAATTGTCCATAAAGTAAACTGCTCGCAATGCAGTTAAAGGAATACCGGATTCCTTTAAATACTGTTCGCTTTTATACTTGCTCACAAAATGTTTTAAGTTCGGATTGTCGTCGCAACGAGCGATAGAAGCAAAAACAAGATGACCAATACCGTGTTGTTTGGCAGCATCGGCGATATTCTTGTTCTGTTTTGCTTCGTCTGTTCCAAATTCCCATCCATTTTGTATTGAAAAGACTCCGTAAACATTTTTCATCACCTCATTCACCGAAGCAACGTAGTTGAGATTTCCTTTAACCACTTCAATTCCTAATTCCTTTAATGCTTCAGCAGCCTTGCTGTCGGGTTTCCTTGTCAACGCCCTTACCTTAACCCCTGCTGCAACCAAGTGTCGTGCAGTTGCCCCACCTTGTTTACCGGTCGCTCCTGTTACAAGTATGATTTTATCTTCCAAAGTTGAGGTTTTCATTTGTGGGGTGATTTTGTTTTAAGGTATCGGGTAAAAAATTTCGGAACACATCACTTTGAAGCAATACTTAGCACAGGAATTGAAAAGACGATTGTGATGATCATGGCCAATTCATGCAAAGTTACTTTTAAGTGGCTTGGTATCCAAAGAGTAGCACTATGAAGTATGAAAAGAATGAGGTAAAAGTGAGATTTAGATTACTTTGAAGGCAGTGATAAGCCCAATCGCTTGTAAAGCTCCTTCTTTTTCAAACAAGTTCAATAAGGATAACCTATATTCGAGTTGTGATAACTCGAAAAAATGGGTTCTATCCATTTCATGATAAAGGTTTCAAGTACGAATTTCATAACCTACACAGTACATCATTCATCATTTGCTTACGGTATATCATTCCGCACAATCTAATAGACCACTCAGGCATATAGATAATTATTCCGCACAATCTGATAGACCACTCAGGCATATAGATAATTATTCCGCACAATCTGATAGACCACTCAGGGCGTGTCCCTAAAAATGTTGGACAATGTTATGAAAGAAGAGAGGAAGTATGTAA
>CALCIK010000043.1 GCA_937907475.1 uncultured Bacteroidota bacterium
CCACAAGTACTACTATTACCATGAGCATCAGTAACCGTCAAAACAACAGCA
This sequence comes from uncultured Bacteroidota bacterium, assembly GCA_937907475.1. GTDB lineage: Bacteria > Bacteroidota > Bacteroidia > Chitinophagales > UBA2359 > UBA2359. The sequence continues at coordinate 52 of CALCIK010000043.1, forward strand.
TTAGTGCCAACACTCAAGCATGTAAATGAGGTAATATCAGTATCAAAAGTCAAACCACCACAAGCATCACCACTGCCATCATTCACCGCATCCTCACCAATCGTAGCGTTCCCACTACCATCCAACTGAACCGTAAGGTTCTGACAAACAGCAACGGGAGCGATGCGATCTTCTACTATAACAGTCGCACTACAAGTACTGAAATTGAAATTAGCATCCGTAACAGTCAAAACGACCGAATTGGGGTTAGAACCAATATGCGAACAATTAAAAGTAGATTGACTTAAACCTAAATCGGAAACACCGCAAGCATCCGAACTGCCATTATCCACCTCGCTTGCATTGATACTGCCGCTTCCGGCAGAATTTAATTGAACAGTTACGTCTTGACACAAAGCCACAGGAGGTGTGTTGTCTTCCACTGTTACAAATGCACTGCAAGTCGCTGAATTACCTGCCCCATCGTCAACCGTCAATACAACTGTATTTGCACCAACATTCGCACAAGTAAACGTGGTGATGTCGGTATCAAAAAGGATGGACCCGCAAATATCGTAACTGCCATCGTCCACCGCATCCTCAGCTATTGTCGCTGTTCCATTGCTGTCTAAGGCTACGGTGATATTCTTGCATATAGCAACAGGAACATTATTGTCCAACACCGTTACTAATGAACTACATGTATTCGTGTTGCCAAATCCATCGTTGACCGTAAGCGTAACACTCACATTCCCGACATCTTCGCAAGCGTAGCTATATTGAGAAAGCGATTCCAAATTCACGGAGCCGCAATTGTCGCTACCAAAGAAAAATAAATTTGCAGGTACAATATTGGCATTACCCTCTGTAATTAAAACCAAAATAGTGGGATAACATGTAACGCTTGGAGGTGTAACATCTTGAACCGTAACAAGAAATGAACAGTTTGCAGTTGCACCGGACGGGTCTGTTGCCACGTAGGATACATTGCTCACACCAAAACCAAAGAATTCACCATTGGGCGAACCCTCAATTTGTTGAATAGTTGCCGAACAGTTATCACTCACAACCGGTTCTGTCCAATTCGCAATCGCTATACAAAACTCATTAGCATCTACCGTAACATCCGCAGGACAAAACGAAAATGTCGGTGGCGTAACGTCTATTAGGTTGACAAAAGCGTTGCAGGTCGCAACATTACCATTCCCATCGTTGGCACTTAACTGAACCAATGAGAACCCAAGTTGCGCACAGGTGAGAATGGAGGGGGTTACAGAAACTAAATTCACAGAACCACAGTTATCGTTACCAAAATCAAACACAGAAGCAGGGGTTAAAGTAACCGATGTGCCCGATAGATTCACACTAATGTTTTTACAAAAAATATTCGGAGGCGTAAAATCATTGACCGTAACCGTAGCACTACAAGTAGCCGTATTACCATGACCATCATTAACCGTAAGTGTTACGGTATTATTACCAATGTTCGCACAAGTAAAACTATTCGGGCTTACCGAAACCTGATTAACAGTCCCACAATTATCACTACCCGATGAATAGACATTCGCTGTGGTGACACTTGCCGTACTGCCCGATAACGATACACTAAAGTTCTGACAACTCACCAACGGTGCAATCGCGTCTTGCACACTTAGGGTGGTTTGACATGAGGAAGAAGCATTGTTTATATCGGTAATGGTTAAAGTTACAGTCTGAGGAATACCAACATGACTGCAATTAAAATTGGTAGGCGAAACCGTTATGGATTGCAAACCACAATTTGCCGTACTTCCATTATTAATATTGGCTACCGTCAGCGTAGCCGTTCCTCCGCTATTGAGTTGCAAAACAGGAGCAACCTGACAAATAGCTTGAGGCAGGCTGCAACAAAATGAATTAGGATCAGTTACCGTTACGTTGGAAACACACGTTGCGGTATTACCATTAATATCTGTAACCCTAAGCGTAACGGCAAACGATTGACCGATATTGGCACAGGTATAACTAGTCGTACCGGCAATGATAGCAATGCCGGCAACGCCACAATTATCCGTACTGTTGTTGTTGATTTGAGCCGCTGTAACCGAAGCAGTCCCTCCCGAAATAATGGGAACTGAAATATTCTGACAAATAGCATTGGGCGGTTGTGTATCGTTCACCGTAACCGTAAAACTACACGTAGCAGTTTGTCCGTTCGAGGCAGTTACCCTAAACGTGTTTGTAGTCGTGCCAACCGGATAAGTGGCATTACTACCCAAACCGCCGATTTGTGAAGTAGAAGAACCCGGACAGTTATCACTTCCAACCGGAGGCGTATAAGGAACCACCGCATTACAAGAATTGAGCGTATTACTCACCGAAATATTGGAGGGGCAAATTATTGTAGGTGGGGCATTATCGGTTACCGTAACAGTGAAACTACAAGTGACGAAGGAAGAACCTTGTCCCAAAAACTCTTGAGCCAAGTTCCATGAATTACCATCACAGGTTGATGATGTTTTAACCCTTGTAAACAACTGATTACCCGCCACATTAGTCGCCGCTCCTCCATAATCTTGTCCGACTTGAGTATAGCCTGTGTTTGAATAAATAAATTCGTAACTCCCAATAGGCTTGCTGCAATCACAAGAAACATGGGCTGCCGATTTATAGTAAGTAAAATTACCGCAACTTCCAACATTGCAATTACCAACCCCATAAACCGACTCACAGGCTTTTAATGCGATAGTCTGATTGCTGTCACCTATATTATAGGTAAAAAATCCCCCTGCTCCATTCGGATACCCACCGCCGCCCGAATAGGTAACGGTCGTAGTTCCAACCGGAAAACTGGCACCGCTTGGCAAGCCGGCAGTCAACGTTGGAACAACCCCGCAATTACCCACAGGAGCACTATAATTCACTATCGCACTACAAACACCCGGATCAGTATTCACCGAAATATTCGCCGGGCAAGTAATCCCTCCCGTTAATACCGTAAAAGTAGAGCTGGTGGCATTACCCGTTGGCGTAAAAACAGTAATAACACCCGTTGTAGCAGTGGTAGGAACAGTAGCGGTAATAGTCGAAGAATTGACCACCGCAAAACTTGCCGCAACTCCATTAAAGGTTACATTAGTTGCACCGCCCAAATTAATACCACTGATAGTAACAGTCGAACCGGTACATCCACTCGTTGGATTAATACCGGTAATAGAAGGCCCGGGCAATGGAACACACGAAATCGTAGCACTAAAACCTGTATTCTGAATAGATAAATCCGAAGTAAACTGAATAGTAAGAGGCCCTGTATTAGAAGTGATGACTGGCGGAAAAGTAGTACAATTACCACTAAACAACAAAGTCCCGCCAACACCCGAACCATCAAAAACATTTACAAAATCACAACAACATTCTAAAGCAAAACTATTGAATGTAAGCCTAACAGCACTGCCAAAAGAGGAAGGATTAATGATGGTAAAACCATTGGCAAAGTCACTATAATTCCCATCACTGGCATGATCGCAAATCACCCCCGAACAAGTAGTAATCGAACTGCTCCCACTATAAGGCACAACAAAATCGCAACCCGAAACACAAGGAATTTGAAAGGTAATATTAGTGGCAGCAGTCTGCTCTGTATCTAACAATATATAATAAGGTACGCCGGCAGTTAAAAACATAGCCGTACCGGTATAGGGTGCAAAAGAAGTAAGCCCCGCACAAGTCCAACCCGAGTTATTACAGCCTGCCGATTGAGGCTTATAATAAAAGTCCACCCAACCACCACTGATGGAACTCACATTGATATTGTAAGTTCCTGTTGTAGATGGAGTAAAACTGAAAACACGCTCTTGACCGATGGTTGTGGTAAATCCATCACAGGTGGTAAGGTTCCAAGGCGCCCCGCTTCCACTCATAGAAGTAGATGTACTGCTACCGCAAAACAAAGTTCCAGCCAACGGACTACAAGGGTTAAATCCCCCGCCGCCACACTGAACCCATGCCGATCTGCAAGAAGACTGCGTACCACAACCCGAACCTGTATGATAATAGATTCTGTAAGTTCCCGTAGATGGTGGAGTATAGGTAACAGGTTGAGTGCCGCTTGTTAATATCCCTCCAACCGAATTGGTAACGGTAATAAAGTCAGAAGTAATGCTGCTGCCAAAAGTATAAGTTACGCCACCGGTTAAAAACAAATCATTATACTCGCCTGCAAAATTACAAGTAGTGTAAGTCTCCTGCAAACCACTACATGTTGGAGTATAAGAAACCCAAAAAGTACCCGAATTACATCCCGCACCCCCGCCACAACTTTCCTGCCGCCAAACCAAGGTGGTACTCGTTGAATTTGTAAAACAAAAACCTAAAAAATATTCAGTTACTTGTACCCTTGCTATACCGGTATAAGTCGCCGTCCAACGAATTTTAGAACTTAACCCGCAAAGGTCATCGTTGTAACAAAGAATACTATTAGAACTATTGTATAGGGTTAATTGACTATCATAAGATACCGATCCCCCATCAGCCCCACAAAGCGACCATTCATAAGTACAGCCGGCAGTTACCGAATATTCCGCCCATTCACCCGCAAAAATAACCGTTGAAACAACAGAAAAAAAAGGGGAAGAAGTAGTTTGTACACCAAAAGGAAATTGCGATCCCCCAAAGCCACACCCCCCACCGTTACAAACACCCGGCTGTGCAAATGCTTCAGAACTAAATAGTAAAAAACAACAAAGGACTATTAATATATGGCAACGCGCGCATAACTGTGTGTACAAATTTTTCATTTAAGTTTTGTTTGAGATTAAAAAGATGCTTTCAATCATAGAGTAGTAAATAATTACCCTTGTTTATTGAGCGCACTAAAGTACTAAAAGTATCCGAATAATGCCCTTTCAAGGAAAACTATCTATAATTTTTTTCCAATTTTGTCTCAAACACAACCCTGAACCCCAACAGTCCCAATAGTCCCACTCTTCCTCAACAATCCCAATCTAACTCAATAGTCTCTATAGTCTCTATAGTCCCACTCCCCCAATACTCCTTACTCCTTATCCCTTACTCCTTATCCCTTACTCCTTATCCCTTACTCCTTAT
>CALCIK010000044.1 GCA_937907475.1 uncultured Bacteroidota bacterium
GCATCTTCATGTATGACACCAGCATCTTCATGTATGACACCAGCATCTTCATGTACGACACTTGCATCTTCATGTATGACACCAGCATCTTCATGTATGACACCAGCATCTTCATGTATGACACCAGCATCTTCATGTACGACACTTGCATCTTCATGTATGACACTTGCATCTTCATGTATGACACGAGTACCTTTGCTTTCCTTTAATAGGTTGTTCCAGAAAAGTTTTGCCTTGCATTCCTTTGTGTCAATGCTTTATCTGGATGTTTAGGGTAAAATGAAAATATAATAGGCATTATTATCCTGCTTTAGCCAACCCTTTTATAAATATTATCGTTAGTCAAATTAGATAGCCTTAGAACTATATCGGAATTGATACGCTACCCCCTGTTTACTAAACACCATTTATTCACTGCTAAATCATGTACTATGATCAGAATGTTACTTTTTACCTTATTGGGAGGATTGTCTATTGACACCCATGCACAAACTCAAATAGGCAACACCACTTATGACTTGCAAGCTAATTATGGTGTATGCCGTAGGGTGTTTGTAGAAAGCAACGGAACAATTCACGGAACTTGGATGCGAAGTACCAGCGGAGACATCGTTGCTCCCGATCGAGGAACGGGTTATAACGTTTCTGCCGATAATGGTGAAACATGGGGGCCTTCCCCAACCACTCGTATTGAAGGCATACTTCGTACAGGATGGCCGAATGTGGGAGTAACCGAAAGCGGACGAGTATTTTCTATTACCCACGTTTCAGCCCAAGGACTGAATTTTTGTTACAAAGACCCTACAAGCAATTGGACTAACCGAATCATTGGTCAAGAATTGGGCGACCTAAACGGAACTTGGCCGAGAGCAGCGAATGATGGCAACTATATTCATGCAATCATTGGCCGCTCAAGTGGTGTAGCAAGTGGCATGAATAGAGGGCTATATTATTTCCGGTCGTTTGATGGGGGCGATAATTGGGAGGGTCCACTGGATTTACCTTTTTTGACCGAAGATTTTAACGGAATAGATGAAGACTCTTATTTTATAGACGTAAATGGAAGCAATGTTGCCATTGTCATTGGTCAATATGCCCATCCCGTTGTGGTGTTAAAGTCTTCGGATAATGGAAACAACTGGACAAAATACTATGTACAAGACACGACCTACTCAACCAATGAAATAGAAGAAACTGTATTAGAGCCGGTTGTTTTATCTGGTGGCGGAGTTAGTACGATTATTGACAACTCGGGTAAAGTTCATGTTTGGTTCGACCGTGTTTATACCTATCAGAATTCAACCACTTCTTCAGATATACTTTACCTCCCCAACAGTACCTGTTTAATGTATTGGAATGAAGACCTTGAATCGCCTATGGTTATTGGAGAAACAGTGCGGCAAGATTACGATCAAGACGGAACTACCTCTGTTCCGCTTTCAGGACCAGATGAGGTTCGGACACGGAGTTATGGATATTCTATGGTTGGTCAACCGAGTTCAGGGATGGATGCCTTCGGTAATTTATATCTTGCCTATTCAGCAATGGTGGACGGTGCTTATGAATTCCCATCGCCAATTCCTCGCCGTCAACTAAGGGATATATTCCTGATTAAATCAACAGATGGCGGTGTAACTTGGGAAGGGCCTTTGAACGTTACAAATTCACCTGATGAAGAAGATGTTTATCCCTCTATTGGTCGTTTGGTGAATGACAAAGTACATCTCGTTTGGCAAAATGATCACTTGGGTGGGCTAGCTTCGGAAAATTTTGAATCTTTTCCCTCAAACAACATCATTTCTTATGCCGGCATTCCGGTAGATGAGATAGAAAACCCTGTGGTAGAAGTGAATACCTCCCCCGAAATTCACTACCTCTCCATTCCAAATGCGATTAAAAACTGTGAAATTACCCTTGAACGTTTTAACGCTCATGCTTTGGACTATCCCGATGGAGAGGTTACAGAAACCATAACTGTTGGAGGCGATATAGATGTAACTGTGCCCGCTTTAAATGCTTATACTATTCAACTTCTTGCAACCGATTCGGATGGAAACCTGCAAACAGAGCATTTCTTGCAATCAGATGCAACACCTGTATTGGTCAGTGTTCATGATGACACAGTAGCTCCTTTGGTGGAAGGAAATCCGGCTGAGTTTTACTTTAATTCGGAAGGAGAACTGACTCTTAATTCACAATTCGACCTTTTCCAAACGGTTGACGTAATCATTGATACAGAATATAACGATTTGGGAGTAGCTACTTGGGATGAGTCGCACAATGTTTTTGGTTGCCCGGTTATAGTGGAGATTGACAATCCGGTCAATACGAGTGTATTAGGTTCATACATTGTACAATACACCGTGTCCGATGTTGCAGGGAATGTGGCAGAAACGGTCATCCGAAATGTAAATGTTATTGATGCAGACCTTATATCCCCCATCCTTATCTTATTTGACGAAGAAGGAAATGAAGTACCCAGTGGTAGTACGTTGATTGTTGAAGTTGAAGACGGTGGTGTATTTGTAGAACCCGGCTATCTTGCTTATGATAATGTGGATGGGTTGATTACTGAATTTGTGGTAGTAACCGGAACTGTTGACCTTGAAACTATTGGTACTTATACTTTAACTTACACCATCACCGATTATTCAGGTAATGTTACAGTTGTAACTCGCGTAGTGGTCGTTGCCGATACACAGCCTCCACTTATCAATCTGTTTGGACCGGAAAACGTTACCGTTCCTTGTGGATCTTATGTTAACTTTCATTTGCCAAATGCGCTTCTCGGTGGTCAGAATGTTGGCTATACCGCTTTTGACAATGTGGATGGCAATATCACCAATAATGTAATTGTCTCTACAGACTTTTGTTCGGGATGCCCCGGTACTTATACTATTACCTATAATGTAAGTGATGAGGAAGGGAATGATGCAATTGAAAGAACCCGGATTGCAATTGTTTTGCCTGTTTGCAATTTCGGATGCGATGAAGAAACGTCTTGTTATATTGGCATTGATAACGACAATAGATGGGATCAGAACATTACCATCTTCCCCAACCCAACAAAAGGAACTATAAACGTAAACATCAGCAATATCCCCGGTATGGCCGATGTAAAAGTATTTAACACTACGGGTCAATTAGTGCATGTTGCTCAAACTGAAACAGGTAGTGTTGCACTTAACCTAAGCCAATATGCTGCCGGTATGTACTTTGTAGAAGTAACCACTCAACAAGGTACTGTTACCAAAAGTGTTGTTGTAGAGAAATAAGATAAGGAAACTGTCTCCATGCTGTTGAGATAAGTGCAAATAAAAAGCCTGCCAATGAATAAACATCGGCAGGCTTTTATGATTTATGTGTAGTAGTATAACATGAATGGAATGACAATCTGATTTGTCACACTAAGTAAATTGTCCTACTTAACAATGTTAGTTAAGGAGGGTTGCCGACTAACAATAAATGGTTTGCTTCTGTCAGTAAACAGAAGCAAACCATTTTAAAAGCTGTATCGGCTGATTGTAGGCGGAAGAAGATACGAGTTACGAGGACTAAAATTAGTCGTCGTTGTCGTCTTCTTCATCGTCATCATCGTCGAAGTCGTCAAAGTCGTCATCATCCTCATCTTCGTCATCGTCAATGTCGAAATCGTCGAAATCGTCGTCATCGAGATCAATTTCTTCTAAGTCCACAAAGTCGTCTTCTTCTTTGTCGTCTTCTTCTTCCTCGTCATCATCGAAATCGTCGAAATCGTCCTCCTCGTCTTCTTTGTCGTCGTCAAATTCGTTGAAAAGAATGCCTGTGAATCCCGTTTTGAGTGCTTCCCAAGTTAGGGGAGCATCTTCTTGAGGTGCAGTAATCAGTTCTGCTTCGGGGTTTAAAACCGGTAAATAATTGAAGTTTACTTCCATGACTCAGTTTGTTTTGTTTATCTTGTTTGCAAATGTAATGACACGCAATAAAAAGTTGTATTCAAAACACAAAAAAGTGGTAAATTTTTTTCTTTCCTGCTATACGTTAAACCTAAAGTGCATTATGTCGCCGTCTTGAACGATGTATTCTTTCCCTTCTACGTTTAATTTTCCTGCTGCCCTTGCGGCGGCTTCTGACCCACATTGAACAAAGTCGTTAAACGCAATGACCTCTGCCCGAATAAAACCGCGTTCAAAATCGGAATGAATGACCGCCGCTGCTTGTGGGGCTTTGGTGCCTTTTGTAATTGTCCATGCTCGTACTTCCTTCTCGCCGGCTGTAAAATAGGTAATTAAATCTAACAAACGATAACTCGACTTGATAAGTTTGCTGATACCCGGTTCTGAAAGACCTAAATCGTTCAAAAACATCATTCGCTCTTCGTAAGTATCCAATTCTGCAATATCAGCCTCCATTGCGGCACATATAATTAACACTTCTGCATTTTCGTGGGCTACTGCTTCTTGTAGTGCGCGGGTATAAGCATTACCGGTGGCAGCGGCGTTTTCGTCAACATTGCAAACGTACAAAACAGGTTTGGCAGTGAGCAAATCTATGTCTTTAATAAAGCGGCGTTCTTCTTCTTCAACGGGGGCGGTTCTTGCGGAATGTCCTTGTCCCAAGTGGTTCAAATATACCTGCAAGACTTCAATCCCCAGTTTGGCTTCTTTGTCGTTTGATTTAAGCAGTTTTTCGAGTTTTGAAATCTTCTTTTCAACCGACTCTATGTCTTTGAGTTGTAATTCTATGTCAATGATTTCTTTATCTCTAACGGGGTTGATTTTACCATTCACATGTACAACATTGTCGTCGTCGAAGCATCTGATCACATGTACAATGGCATCGGTATTTCGGATATTGGATAAAAACTGATTACCTAATCCCTCTCCTTTGCTTGCCCCTTCTACCAACCCTGCTATGTCCACTATTTCTACTGTTGTCGGAACTACTCTTTGAGGATTGACCAATTTTTCGAGGGTAAAAAGCCGGTCATCGGGTATATTGACTACTCCGACATTAGGCTCGATGGTAGCGAATGGATAATTTGCTGCTAATGCATGGGCATTTGACAGACAATTGAATAAGGTAGATTTACCAACATTGGGTAAACCAACTATGCCGCATTGCAAACTCATTGTGATGGTTGTTGCCGTTTAAGGCTTTTGTATAGTTTTTGTTGTAAAGCGGCGCAAATGTAAGGCCAATTAGTGAATTTTGCTAACTCGAAAAAAAGGTTTGTTCTTTAGTGGTATTGATATTAAAAAATAGGTGCTGTGTGTTTGTTGTTCATTGCGGGTGCAAGATAAAGGCATCTCTCAAATTGTCCAAAAAAATTTTACTTCTATTTTGAAATATTATTTTCAACCTAGAGCGTTCATCCTCCTTTGATTTTATGCCGAATTTGTAATGCAAACAAGTATCGTTCCAAGCAATCGGTTGAGATGCTTCAATTGTTTGAGATAGGATGATTGGGGCTGAAATCAATTTTTGTGCTACATTTGAACGAATGTCCTGATTGGTGAAACGAACATTATGTTAAATCGGACATTTTAAAGTTCAAAGAGATGGCAGTCTTTAAAAAATTCAAAAAATATCAGCCTTCGTGTGTATTTTACAGATTAAAAATCGGTAATTTGCGTTTTGAAGTCGCTAATGCCCTCTTGTCAATCCTTAAATACGCTTTGGGCATCTTATTTTCTCTACTAAACCTGTTTTTTATGCGTTTACCCATTCTATTCAGCAGCATCGTTCTTTTAATTTGCCTCATCGGTTTACCTCAAACACAGGCTCAGGAGACCGCCATCTATCGCAATGCTTATACAGAGTTTGCAAGTGCAAAAGCAAATTTTAATGAGGGGAACTACTCGTTGGCACAAAAAAGGTTTGATGCTTTTATGCGCTCATTCCAATATAGTGCGGTCAATGAGGTGGCTTTGATGCGTAGTGAGGCTCAATTTTACCATGCCTTATCTGCCCGAAAGTTGGATAATGCGAACGCAGAGTTGCTGTTGATAAAATTTGTTGACGAAAACAGCAGTAGCCCTTTTACCTCTTTAGCATACTTTGAGTTGGGGCAACTGTATTTTGACCAAGAGCTTTACCGCGATGCCATTGCTTGCTATAACAAGGTCAATAACGATGTGTTGACCATCGAACAACAAGCGGAAATGAATTTTCAACTCGCTTACAGTTTGTTTACCAGCAAACAATTCAAAGATGCTTATCGCCTTTTTTCCCAAATCATCAACAATAAGAATCAGTATTACTTCGATGCCAACTATTATTATGGCGTGATCGCTTATTTTGAAAAAGATTATCCTTCTGCCTTGACCGCTTTTCAGCGCATTGAGCAAAACCCCAAGTACGACAAAGCCTTACCTTATTATATAGCGTTGATTTACTACCATCAAAAGCAATACGATAACCTGATAACCTACGCTACGCCAAAGGCAAAAACCAACGGTGTGAAATATCAAAACGAATTGAACCAATTGTTGGGACAAACCTTGTTCAACCAACAAAAATTTGCCGAAGCCTTACCCTATCTCGAATTTTATACGGAAAAAAGCGGTAAGGTTCGCAAGGAGGATTTGTTTCAACTCGGTTTTGCACAATATCAGTTGAAACGCTATGACGATGCCATCAAAAACTTTACCCAACTCAATAACCTGACGGACTCTATCGGGCAAAATGCTATGTACCATTTGGCAGATTGCTATTTGAAAACAGACGAAAAGGCTAAGGCTCGCAATGCTTTCGAGGCTGCTTCGAGACTCAAAGCCGATACGGTTATTCGGGAGATGTCTTATTTTAATTATGGTAAACTATCTTACGAACTCAATTTTCAAAATGTTGCCATCAATGTGTTCAGGGAGTTTATCAAACAATATCCCGCCTCGAAACAATTGACCGAAGCCAAAAAACTGTTGAGCAGCCTTTTGGAAAATACCCAAAACTATGCCGATGCACTTGAAATATTGGAAAGTATTTCTGATAAAACGCCCGATTTGTGGCGCGCTTATCAACGCATTTTATATTACCGGGGCGTTGAAAAGTATAACGACCAAAAATATGACGATGCTTTGGCATTGTTTGACAAAGCCCTCGACAAGTCTTATATTCCGGAAATCAGCGCACTCGCTCATTTTTGGAAAGGCAATATTTACTACAAACAAAAAAAGTATAACGAAGCATTTTCCAATTTAGATGCTTATCTCAATGCTTCGAGCAATATCGAAATGTCGGACAAAGTGAATACTGCTACGGCAAACTATACTATCGGGTATGCTTTTTTTAAACAAAAAGCCTATCAGGATGCTCTTTACTACTTCGACAAATCGGTCAACGCCTTTGTTGGGGCTAATGCCCCCAAAAGCAATAAAGCACTCGGCGCGCAAATCTATCCCGATGCTATTTTGCGCAGCGGTGATTGTAATTTTATGCTCAAACGCTACAACCAAGCCTTTGAACGGTACGACAACATTATTAAATACAAAATGAACGGCAGCGATTATGCTTTTTACCAAAAAGGCATGTTGGCAGGGTTGCTCGGCGAATACGACAAGAAAATTGATAACCTTCAAATGCTTATCAAAAACTATCCCAAATCGTTTTATTCCGATGATGCCACTTACCAAATGGCACTGACTTATGTATCGCTCAACAATTACCAAGCTGCCGTTGAAACGCATCAACAACTCATCAAAGATTTTCCCGAAAGTGAGTACGTTCCCAAATCGTTGGTGAACCTTGGATTGGTTTATTACAACATTGGCGATTATGCCCGCTCCATTCAGTTTTATGAACTGTTGTTAAAACAATTTCCCAAAAACATCGAAGCCAAAGAAGCGATGGCCGGTGTGCGCGATGTGTTTGTTGCACAAGGCGATGCGGAGGGATATGTCAATTTTACCAAAAAATTCCCCGGCATGGAAGTCAGTAATGCCACTCAAGACTCTATCGGATACGAAATTGCCGAAACCTATTATACCAAGGGCGACTGCAACAACGCCGTTAAAGAATTTACCAAGTACCTTGCCAACTATCCCAAAGGTACGTATGTGTTGTATGCCCATTTCTATCGCGCCCAATGTTATTACAGCAAACAGGACTATGCCAACGCCGGTAAAGACTATGATTATATCGTGGAACAAAACCGAAACCCCTTTACCGACCAAGCCCTTGACAAAGGCGGACGGGTGGCACTCTATATTAATAAGGACTACGAAAAAGCCTTTAACTATTACCGAAAGCTGTACGAAACTGGTTCGCGCAAAGAACTGCGCATCGAGTCATTAAGGGGGTTGGTAAAATCGAGTTTTCACCTCAAAAAAACTGCCGAACTCGAACAATATGCCGGTTTGCTCTTAGCTGCTGAAGATAATACACCGGACGACATCTTAGATTCCTATTATTTTATGGGTATGTTGAATTATGATGCCAAAAATTATCTCAAAGCCAGACAGAATTTTCAACAAGTCAGCGCACGAACCACCAACGAAAAAGGGGCACAGGCTCGATATTTGACCGCCGATATTCATTTTAAACAAAAGGAATTTGACACGGCCAAAGATTTTTGCTTTAAGGTGATTAACGAAACCGCTTCCCAATCGTTTTGGGTGGTAAAAGGTTACATCCTGTTGGCCGATGTCTATGCTGCCAAAGGCGAAATCTTTCAGGCAAAAGCTACTTTGCGCAGCATCATTGATAACTACAAGCCGGAAGATGAGTTGAAAAAAGAAGCCCGTGCAAAACTTCAATTGTTGGAAAAGCAAGAAGCCGAGCAATCGAAATTACAATCGAGCAACCCCACAAATGACGGTTATTTAGAACTGGAGAAGTAAGCACTTTGTATTGTCAAAACGTTTGCGATTAAGCGGGTTAATGTCTAAACAAGGCAGATATTCATCGGTTTCGGCTACTTTATAGCAGGGTATTTTGCCCGCAGCAATTCTTGCAAAAATGCTTGCCTTAAATTTTAAGGCAAGCATTTTTGCTTTCAAAGTTAGCAGAAGGAGCGGTAAAATGTGCTATTGCATACACTTATTATGCGCACAGATGACGGTAACATGTTTTTCTATTCAATCACAAACTCCACGGTAAAGTCATCGGGAATTTTAGAAACAACTATCAGGTTATAATCCGGCACAGCCACCAAACAATCTATAGGGTTAGAGGTAAGGGTATATATAACCTGTTTATCTTCGTCATTGCGGCAAACTGCTAACGTGTTTCCACAATTTTCTGTATAAACCGATAAACCTGTTTGGGTAACAAAATCTATTTCCACAACTTGTGGCATACAATCGCAAACTTTGCAGGCAGTTTCATCAATAAAATGTGCCAGATCATCGGCATTTTGCAGTACATATCGGGCAGTTGTTGCCTCAAAACAAGTGTATTCTTTAAGGGTATAACCTTGTTCGGTGCAGATGCCTTCTTTTTCGCAAGCCCATAGGCTGCTAATACAAACCAATATTACGGCTAAAAAAATGTTGCGATACATAAGTGAAATTATTTGAAGTGTTATCAGATACCATCAAAACGAGTAATTGGGGAAAAGGGTTGCCTTAGTATTGTTTAAACTGTAACTCCGTAAGATTTATTCCCTTTAGGTTGTAAGATAGCATTCTACCAAGTTATTAGGTAAAATGCTTGCCGCACCATCGGAAATATGCTTTTCAACAATGTTTTCAGATAATTTCAAAAGCCTATTCAAATCTCCATCTAAGATAATTCTGCTTGTATTACGGCTCATAATGACTCGGTTGGGTTAATGTTTGTAATCAATTACCAAAGTATTTATCAAGTTTGGCGGGGTTAACAGAAAAATTTATCCCTTTTTTATCCCATGATGCCATTTCTTCGTGATTGAATGAACAGTTTTAAATAGAAAACCCCCGTTTTTGACGCTGTTTATTCAATTTAGACTTTGGACAAAATTTTGTTAGCTATTCAGTAAAAGAGGCAGTACAAA
>CALCIK010000045.1 GCA_937907475.1 uncultured Bacteroidota bacterium
TAAATGAATCGTTGTTGCTCATAAACGATCCGTTATTGCTCATAAATGAACCGTTGTTGCTCATAAATGAACCGTTGTTGCTCATAAATGAACCGTTCTTGCCGATAAATGAAACGTCTTGCTCAAGTATTCCCTTTTGGTTGATAAACCATTACGCGCTATTTCAAGGTTACAACCACTTCCTCAATTACACATTGCTAATTCCGGCGTATGCCGGAATCCCTTTTTCAAAGGGGGCAAGGGGGATTTAGCGCTTTTTTGGACTATTCTTCTCTAAAAACAGGCGCGTTTAACAATCAGTTACCTTCTTTGGGAACTTTTTCATAATCCTCCAAACATTTGTAAAGGGGGTAATTGTGTGTATGAATACATTCGCAAAAACTGTTGCAAGCTATTGGTTGATTGTGGTCTTTGCATTGATTTTTACAACTTATAATAGTGTTTCGGGGCACAAGATTGTAAACATTTGTAACTGTAAACCCAACAATAAAAATAGTAGCCAACACCCCTGCAAAGAAAAAGGTAGGAAACCTGTTGCTTAGGTTTTTATAAGCAGGTATTTCGGGATTAACAGTCGTATAGGGAATGGGGAAAATGAATTTCAGTTTGTGGTAGTTCCAACACAACAAATACAAATTAGCCAGTACCATTAAAGGAGAACTCAGCAGCGAGCCTTCAAAACGCACCGAAAACGACAGGATGCAAATGTTTAGAATAATCGGGAAATAGATCATCGCGCCAAGGGTTGATGTGCGCGGAATGAGCAGTAAAATAGCGGCAGCAATCTGCAATACCCCAACAAAAGTGTAGTAATAACCGGTACGATAAAAGGCGTATAAAAAATGCCCCATCGGGTGGGAGACAGAAAGATCTGTAAATCGCTCTCCCAATATCTTAACCATCCCCGAAGGAATAAACCCTGCCGCCAAAGCAAAACGGTTAAAAATGGCAAAAAACCAAAGCCACTTGTTTTCTCTTGCCCGCAAATGAAGCCGTTCAAGTTTGGAAGAAATGCTCATAGAAGTTTTTTAAGAATTTAGGTTCGTTTGGAAAAATGAAAGCAACGATTCGTCTAACTTCGCTATTTGTTTTCTTCAATTTTGGGATAATCCCTCCATGTATAGCTTTTATGGACGATTTTCCAGGAACCTTCGTATTTAAGCAGCAGGAAATAATCGGTAAAAATTCTGCGATTTGGTATGATGATTTCAACTTTGGCTGATGCTGCGTCTTTCTCATAGTCTATCGAAATGATTCGACCAATTCGGTTCGATTTTTCCCCCTGTTTAACATTGGAGATGTATTGTTCGCCGTTCCGAATTCTTAAACTGTCTTGATCGGATACGGTATATAAATTAAAATCGGGGTGAAAAGCCCTTCTCAATCTTTCCGGTTCCCCGTTTGCCGTTCCTTCAATATAATCCATCAGTGTTGCAGCAATTAGCTCAATTTCTGATGTACTGCTTTCAGATTGGGCATTCGCTTTAAACCCTATCACGAGCATTAACCCAATAAACAACATGGTGATTGATTTCATTTTTGTGTTTTAACGAAAGATACTGCATGATGGCATTTAGGTTGTATCGGCATCAGACAATTTTTGTTAATTAAGCCTAAATCTCCTTTCAGTTATTCGGTATTTCCTGTTTCAATTCCAACAACAATCCTTACCATTTAACAAAAAACAAGGTGCTCACCTGTTTTTTTTGTTTGTATAGTAAAAAACAGGTACTTTTGCTGAAAGTCGTTTTTACTGCCCAATTATTCGTTTTTCACTATTCACAATTCACTTTTTATGAGTCAACTTGCAAAACAATTGATTGCCGTAGCGAAGTATCATAAGCTCAAATATTTAGATTTAGGGAATTGCGGTTTAAACGGAGAACTGCCCGAAGAATTATTTGATCAGTATTTTGTTGAAAACTTGCAATGGTTAAGCTTAGGAAACCGATTTGTAAGGGGTATAGAAGTAGTTATAATAAAACCCGACACAGATTTAGGGGCACAGATAGTTTCTACTTCCAACAAGGGTGAACCCAACGATTTTTCAGGAACAGAATCCTGTTTTGAAAGATTAGAACATCTAAAAAATCTTAAAATATTATCAATAGGTTATTTGGACCGTAGTGGAAAATTATTCGATGCCTCATTTTTGCAATATTGTCCTAAAGTAGAACATTTAGGGCTTTGGGGTAATCAATTTACCAACTTTAATACCTTTCCTAAATTGCCCAAGCTAAAATATCTCAGTTTAGCTTACAACAAGATAAAAAGTGTTAAAGATTTTCCTTGCTTTCCACAGCTTACTATATTAGATATGGGGCAAAATGAAATAAGCACTTTAGAAAAAACGGAAAATTGGCAACAGCTAATTCAATTAGACATTAAAGACAATTTAATTGTAAAAATTGAAAACTTGAATAATTTGCCAAAGTTGGAGAAGTTAGATCTTAGCAACAATGAAATCGCTAAGATAGAAAATCTCGATAATTTATCCAATTTACAAGTGCTATACCT
This sequence comes from uncultured Bacteroidota bacterium, assembly GCA_937907475.1. GTDB lineage: Bacteria > Bacteroidota > Bacteroidia > Chitinophagales > UBA2359 > UBA2359. Next base: position 2,518 of record CALCIK010000045.1, read on the forward strand.
TGAGAACAATCAAATCAATAACATAGAAAACTTAGAAAATTTACCTAATTTGTTAGGATTAAACCTTAGTGTAAACCAAATAAGTAAAATAGAGAATTTAAATAAAGTTAATGGCTTAATAGGTATTGATTTGAGTCACAACCGAATTTCTAAAATAGAGAACTTAAATCTACTACCTAAGCTAACTGACTTGGTTCTTTCTTATAATAAAATATTTATTTTAGAGAACCTAAATGAGTTGCCTTCATTAATATGGTTAAGTCTTAGTAAAAATAGTATTGTTAACATTGAAAATTCTATCGATTTGCCATGTTTAGAAGATTTATACCTTAAAGACAATCAAATTGCCAAATTAAAAAATCTGGATAAACTACCTAAATTAATTAGGCTAGATCTTGAGAACAACAAACTTGCCAAGATAGAAAATCTCGATAATTTAGTTAATTTACAAGTGCTAAACCTAAAATTCAACCAACTCACCAAGATAGAAAACCTCGAAAAATTGCCCAATTTAAAAAAGTTAGATCTTAGCATTAATAAAATTACCTCCCATATATCTCTCAGTTTTTTAAACCTATTTCCAGAATTAGATAGTTTAAACATTAGTGGTAATTCCATTGTCAATATTCCTATCTCAATTATAGATGGTAACAACTGTTTACAATACTTGCTTGATTACCTATATGATTTAGAAGAAGGCAGTGGACCTAATAATGAAGTAAAACTGCTGTTGATAGGCAATGGCAATGTGGGCAAAACCCAAATAGCGAAACGTTTAGCGTTTACAACGAATTTTGTTTTTGATGAGCAACACCACTCCACCCATGCCATTTCTTTATTGCAACGGAACCTTCCCTGTCCTCAGTTGCTACAGCAAGGTTTACAACTCAATATATGGGATTTTGGAGGGCAAGATATCTATCATGCCACCCACCGCTTGTTTATGCGAACCAGAGCTTTGTTTGTTTTGGTTTGGGATAAAGAAAGTGAAACAACGCCACACCATACATGGCGAAGTCGAGAATACAAAAATGAGCAGTTACTGTATTGGTTGAGTTATACAAGATATTTCGGTGAGGGCAGCCCTGTTTTAGTAGTACAAAATAAATTAGATGCCGGTGCTCAAATGCCTGACCAATATCCTATTCCGGTACAGGATGAGTTAAAAATGCAATTTCCTGCAATTGCCGATTTTATAGCAGTTAGTGCTAAAACAGGTACGAGTTTTATACTTTTAGAAGAAGTTATTGGACTCTTATTCACCCAAAACGAAGCCCTTCATAATGAATTAATCAAACAGTTACCAAGGTCATGGCTGAAAGTTCGAAATCGGATACGTCAGGAACAAGGCAAAACTGATGGACTAAAAGTCACAGATTTTGCCAACTTTCAAAATTGGTGTAAGGAAGCAGGTATAGAGAAATCTGCACAAACTTTGGTAGATTTTTTTCACAATACGGGTGTATTCTTCTGTCGTAGTAAATATTTTTCAGGACGAATTATTCTCGATCAGGCTTGGGCTATAGAGGCAGTATATAAAATTTTAGACCGTCAAGGGAAGTATATTGAGCTTTTAGAATACTACCAAGGCAAAATAAAATATAATACCATCTGTAAAATTTGGGCTGACAATACAGATGATGAGCGTAAGCTATTTTTAGATTTTATGATCAGCAGTGAACTCTGCTTTGAAACCACACCAAATAAACAATGGAATACCCCGCTTAAAGAGCGTACTTTTATTGTGCCTCAATTGTTGCCGGAAAAAGAACCGGAATTTATTGGAACAGAGCAAGACTACTTTCAAGCAAACGTGTCATTGCCTTTGTCGTATGATTTTTTGCCCTCTGTATTTATACAGCGATTTATCATTAAGGCGCATTTGTTTTCGTTGCATCAATATATGTGGCAGCACGGCATCGGCATAAAGCATGAAAACAATGCCTTTGCGGTAGTTAGGGCAAGTTATACACCTACTTACTCCATCACCATTCATTACAACGAAGCCGCAGTAAAAGGAGGTCTTTTAAAATCCATTCAAGAAGAACTTGAAAAATTAGAAAACGAAGACAAAAACATACCCCAACCTTTAAAAGAAAAATCGGGTTTAGAAGCATTAAGTCGTTACCGAACACATAATAAAGATACAAACATGGCAAATGAACAAATCCAAACTCTCATCTCCCAAGGTAAAATCAAAGAAGCCCTCAGTCGCATACTACAAACCGATTCAGAAATTACCCAATTACAATCCCGCCTTAGCACCTTAGAGCAACAGGAGCGTATGGGCACTATCAGCACAGCAGAAGCCAATTTAGAAAGGAACCGTATTAGACATGCTTTGCTGGGGTGGTTAGATCTAAACAACACAGAAAACAATTTTATTGAACCTATAAAAAAGGTGGTTGTCAATTCCGCTACTCAAAAAACCGTTCTCTTTATATGCTCCAGCCCTTCAGATGTAACTGTGCTAAACTTTGGAGACGAGTTTAAAAAAATAGAAGATGCCTTAAATACCAGTCGTAACAGAGATAAATATAAAATCGAAATCAAGACTGCTGTACAATTTGATCAACTTTCGCGATTGTTGTTGCATTTCAAACCCAATGTGCTACACTTATCCATGCATAGTTCACTCGAACAAGGTGGGTTGCTATTTCAAGATCAAGACGGCAAAAAACATTCGTTATCGCCCGAAAGTTTCTGCAAGATGTTAAATAATGGGTTTAAAAATAATCCGTTAGATTTGTTGGTATTGAGCGCTTGTAATTCTCAAATTCACGCAAAGTTAATTGACAAGGCTGCCAAACAGGTAATAGGCATGAACGATTTTATTTCTGACGAAGCAGCAGCTTATTATGCCAGCCAGTTTTACGAAATTTATTTTGATCATGCAGATGTTGACAGTGCGCATGAAACTGCCATAACAAATTTAGAAGCCAACTACAGATTAGAAAACCACCTCCATTACTCCCAAGTCCCCTACATACAAAATAATTAACTAAACAACCAACTAAATCAACTTAGAAAATTATGCCCAACTTACACGAAATTTTACACGACAACGGCTACTCTACCGTAGCATTACCACAGTCAGGTATCGTTCCCATGCAATTGTTAGCTAAAAAGAACGACCACCTCCATGCTTTAGGCATCACTATTGAAGATTTTTTTAAGCCCGATAGTACAGGGTTACCCTTTGTTACGAATGATGCAACGGTTGCAGATTTTTTAGGCGCTACGGCAATGGAAATTACCGCCGGAACAGGCTTTAATTTGTTAGAGTTGCTAACCAAGTTCGGTATAGGAAAAGCCAAAGCAGGGGTAAATTTTGGAGCCAATAGCCAATTAGTGTTTTCTTTTGAAAACATAAAAAAAGACAGTATTGCGCTGGGCAAATTGGATGCTTTTTTAACCGGTTCTGTTTTGCAGGAAGGCAAGTTTAATACCTACGAAAAGCGATTAAAAAGCAGTGAGTTGTTTGTAATATCCGATGTGTTAAAATCTAACGCGCTTAGTATCGAAATCCGGTCGAAAAACCAGCAGCAAGGCGAGGCAGAACTTACACTGAAAGACTTCATAGAGTTTGATGCCAATTTTAAGCGAGAATCTGACAATCAGGTTAAAATAGTACACAACACCCCCGAAAGCCTTGTTTTTGCCTTTAAAGCTGCCCGAATAAATTACGATAAACCCGGTTGGTTCGACCGCAAAGATAAACCTCGATTTACCATAGATGAAAGCATCACCCGCGTTATTCTTAAAGGACCGGAAGATTTAACTCCGATATGGTTGCCCCCTTCAGTAGTTGATTTTTCCAAACAAGAAGAAGAGTAGTGTCAAGTCACTCCTTTTGTATCTTTTGATGGGAGAACTTGTGCGCGCTATGACAGTATAAAATTATAGTCATACTATTTTGTCCATACTTTTATGATTGGTTCTCTGTAAAATTCGTCCTTCTCGTGAATTTCAATTTCTTTCTTGTCAGTGTTTATATTGAGGTACAATTCTGCATATAAATTCTCATCATTTTCCACCAAAAATAGCTTCATTAAGTAGTAATCATTTTCGTTGAGATTGACGGGTTTTTCATTTAGTGAAAAAGCAGTCGCGGAAATGATCTTTTTTGTAAACTCTTTGTCGGTTTCCAGTTTATATAGTTCTGCTATAGCCTTTATTAATTCATCACTCTCTATTCCAATTGATTTAAATCGAACAGCATTTGTTAAAAAACCGGATTCGTTGTCAACCATGCCATTAATAATACCAGGGCCAATGTTGGAACTTATTTCAATTTGCAACCCAACTATCTTATTTTTATAAAGTCCTTTAGCGATGTAAACATGAGATGTGTCGGTAACATTATCCTCTGTGATTTTAAGAAAAATATCACTCCAACCTTCGGCTTCGTCAAATCGAGAAGCGATGTCCTCAAGTTTAACTTTATCAATTTCGTTGGACTGCTGTGCTTTAGTGTTGATGTCTTTACAACCACACAAAAATAATCCCATAAACATAAATGCCGTTAGTTGTTTCGTCATATTACTATTGTATTTTGTTGCTATTTTAGAGTTACTGGCAACTGCACTAAACTCGAGGATAAAAACTATTGGGTTGCACGATTCATTTCACCTCAATTTCAACTTAACTCTTAATTTGTAGAACGAAAACAACAGACATTATGAAATCTGCTTTTCACGGGTTAAAACCAAACTCATTCTTCACTCGCAACGCCTGTTGAAAGTGTCTTTGTTCGTGAAAAACAAGGATGTTCAGGCAATCTTTGAGTGAGTAGGTAATGAAGCGCGAAACGGGAGAGGTTACTTTCACCTTTTCGTGGTTGGGGATGGTTTGAAGGCGGGTAAAATAGCCGATTAAAAGTTGCTGTTGTTGTTCAAAATCATTCACGATGCTATCGGGAAGGTCGCTGTTTGTAGGAACAAAGTTTCGGGGTGCAGGAAGAGGGATTTTGGAAGTTGGTTTCACACTATTGAGCAACATTTTACCGAATAACGCAGGCAGAAAAGGTATTTTCCCCCATACATTGGTAAAGGGTTGTTGTTTGATAATTCGGTCAAATTCGGGGTAATAAGTGCTGTTAGAAACCATCAAGTGGTCTAAACATTGGGCGATACTCCATTTATTGGGCGCAGGTTTCCAATTAAGTTGGGTGGTGTTGAGTGGAGCAAACGTTTCTTTTACCTGCCGGCTGACTTCATTCAATTGAACGATCAGCGCATCAATATATAGATTGTCCATATTCAGATGCTGTTTGATTAGTTTTTGACTTCCTCTTTCATCACATCCACTCCTTTAGTATAAAAGGTTTGCAGTGCTCCCTTTTCGTCGCTGTAAATAAACAGGGCTTCGAGGGTATTATTCGCTTCGACAAAAGCGCGAGCCTTTTCGTAGCCCATCACAATTAAAGCAGTGGCATAAGCATCGGCAGTCATACAGTCGGAATGAAAAACACTGGCGCTCAACAGGTTCGAGAATTTAGGGTAGCCAGTTTTGGGGTCAATGATGTGCGCATATTTCATCCCGTCTTTTTCGTAAAACTTCCGGTAATTGCCCGATGTGGCGATGGATAAATTATTTAACCGCACAATCTCCTGAATTTCTCTTTTGTCAGCATTTTCTATTGGTTTATCAATGCCCACCGTCCATGCTTGTTTGTGGGCATTGGTTCCTCTTGCACGAAGTTCTCCTCCAATATCCACAAGGTAGTTGGAGATGTTTTTACTTTCTAAAAACTCTGCGATCCAATCCACGCCGTACCCTTGGGCAATGGCGTTAAAATCCAATTGGGTATTGGCAACAGTTTTAACAATCCGATGAGGGTTATTCAACAATTTAAAAGAGGGAAGATTGACCAATTGAAGCAGCGAATCTACATCAAGGCTATCAACAGGAGGGGGATTTTTTTTGTAACCAAAACCCCATGCGTTTATCAAAGGCATCACACTAGGATCAAAAGCGCCGTCTGTTTTTTGATGTACCTCTACCGATTTGTTAAAAATTATGGTAAAAATATCATCCACAGGGATGGTATCCCCGGCATTAGCCTGATTGACCTTAGAAATGATCGAAGTAGGGGTATAGGTAGAGACTGATTCGTTAAAAACGGCAAGCAAGGAGTCAATTTGCTTTTGATAGTTTACCTGCCCTTGTTCAGACAGGTAACTTATTTCATAGTAAGTACCCATAGCATCGCCTCTGAACTTGACAAAGGCCGTTTCGGGTTTACAGGCACTTAACAAAAAGAACAGGGCAAACAAGAGCGTTAGAAACTGCTGTTTCATAGTGATGGACAGTTGGTGTTTGGTAAATTTTGTGGTGGGTTTGGAAATAAGAGGGGGTAAATAGTCTATGCTAAATTTTACTCAAATCCACTCCCATCTTACCCCTTTTTATTTTGGGGAAATAGCTTCAAGTCTTCTGCAAATTCTTGGGCAAATTCGGCCATCTTTTTACTGCCGTCAGCATTTCCGGTAGCTCGTTGATAGGTTTCGGCCATGGTTACTAGGGTTTGAAAAAAGAAGTGGTTCATTTCGTTGACTTCCATCTCTTTTGTCCAAAGGTCTATGCGAAGGGTATTTTTCGTTTGTCCATCCCAAAGTGCAATCAACAAGGCTTTACAGGCTTTTTTTTGGTTAAAAGCACTATCTTCGGCTTCCCAATGCAACCCAACGGGTATGTTTTGTTCGTCTAAGCTAATCTCGAACTTGATTTCCGATACTTTTGATATTTTTTCTTCCGACTTGCTCATATATGATTGATAAAGATTTTATTGTCCTCTAATTAGAGTACTGCTTTAAAAAACAAAGGATAAAGGTAGTTACTTTTGAACTAATCAACTTGTTGCGGTTAAAAATGTTGAAGGGATACAAAATAATTGAAGAGGAGATTTGAAAATGGTTGAATAGTCATTACTTTTATACCCCATGATTTTCCTGTTTTTTTGAAAGTGAATTCACCCTTCTTTTGGTCTGATGTCCGCCCGTTTTCTTGTTTTTATTTAGCCCTATAACTACGCCATTATGTACCCATTACTTAACGCTTCTTTCAATAGCTCCTACAGAAATGCAGTAACACTATGTTTGTGTATGCTAGTGTTTACGGGTTCTACAGCCCTCTTGGCTCAAAAAAACGCAGAAGTAACGCCCTCTTGGTCGGTGGCGGCCAAGAAAATAGAAAACCTGTTGCGCAAGTTGGAACAAGAGTATATGGATCCGGTAGATTTTGAGAAAGCTGCCGAAAATGCCATTAATGGTGTATTGAAAGAATTAGACCCCCATTCGGTTTATATTTCAGCGGCGGAGTATGAGGATGTCAACGAGCCTTTAGTGGGCAATTTTGAGGGCATTGGCATTAAATTTGAAAAATTGCGCGATACGATTTTGGTACTGACTACTACCGAGAATGGACCCTCTGCAAAAGCAGGACTGCAAAGTGGCGATAAGATTATTGCGGTTAACAACAAGATAATAGCCGGCGTAGGGATTACCGATGACGAGATTAGCCGCTTGTTGCGAGGACCCAAAAACAGCGAATTAAACGTGGCCATTAAAAGGTATGGCAGTAAAGAATTGTTGGACTATAAAGTGGTGCGCGACAAAATAACCATCCCCAGTATCGAAGCCGCCTATATGGCAACTCCAAAAATTGCCTACGTCAAAGTAACCCGTTTCTCGTCTAACACCATGCGGGAATTTTCAAAAATACTGAAATCGTTGAAAAATCAAGGCATGGAATCCCTGATACTTGACCTGCGAAACAACGGCGGGGGTTATTTTTCGATGGCGGTAGAAATGGCCGATGAATTTTTAAACAAAAACCAACTGATTGTTTATACCGAAGGGGAGAACTATCCCAAAAAAACTTACGAAGCCTCTTCGCGCGGCAGCTTTGAACAAGGCCGGTTGGTCGTGTTAATCAATGAAAACAGTGCCTCGGCAAGTGAAATCGTTTCGGGTGCCATTCAAGATTGGGACAGGGGTATCATCATCGGTCAGCGTTCGTTTGGTAAAGGGTTGGTACAAAAGCCTTTCATGTTTTCCGATAGTTCCTATATCCGCCTCACGATTGCTCATTACTATACGCCCACCGGCCGTTCTATTCAAAAACCTTACAACAAAGGGAAAGAGGCTTACTACCAAGACCTGGAAAAACGATATGAAAAAGGCGAAATGACCGGAAGTTTAACCCAGCCTGAAATGACCGACTCTGTGAAATATCTGACTATGGTTAAAAAAAGAGTGGTGTATGGCGGCGGTGGAATTACGCCCGATATTTTTGTGCCTTTAGACACTTCCTACCGCACTCATTACTACAAAGAGTTGATCAACAAAGATATCCTGAACCAATTTTTAGTGAGCAATATAGATTTGCACCGTCAAACTATTCTTGCGAATTTTCCTTCCGAAACAGCCTTTGAATCTACTTTTGAAGTGCCGGATACTATGTTATACCAACTAAAGGCATTTGCCCAACTTCAAAACCTCACACCGGACGAAGAGGGATTTGAAGCAGCCAAAGCGCAGATAAAACTCCGCATGAAATCGTTTTTTGCTAAATACCTCTATTCTGATGAACTGAATCAGAAAGTGTTAAACCGCGATAACGAAACATACCTCAAAGCAATGGATGTTTTAGAAACAGATGCTTTTTGGAATCACCTTTCTGAAATTTCGGAAGAATGGCATCATCAGCCATAACCGTTGTTGGCAACACACTATCTTCTGCCCTCCCCCACCCGTTCTATCCACTTGTCACCCAATGGGTTATGAAAACAAGCGCATACAAATGTGCTGTAAGTTATAGTTTCAAAAGCTAAGAAACTGTCCGAAAAGTCTCCTATATTCAAAACTGAATTTTGTGAAAAAGTTTTACCGCAGAGTTGCGCAGAGTTTTCTTTGCGTTGCTCTGCGAAATACTTTGCAAAACTCTGCGGTAAAAAGCATCTGAATAGCAATAAAAAGCCTGTATAGATGGTAACGAATGGCAAATACTTGGTATCATGCTTACGGCATTTGTGGTTGTATGTTTTGGGATGGTTACCGATCCCGGCGTACGCCGGGATCATGCCTAACGGCATTGGAATAAGTAATTGGATTTTTCAGGCAGCTTCTAAGATTTGGGTACAATGGGTGTCGCTTCCTTCTGCCTTTTCAAAAGCAAAATGCCCAAAAATCGAATTTTTCAATTTTTAAAAAAAATTTGTGGTTGTTTTAAACCCAAGTTCTTTGTCATAGTCTGTACAAGCATAAAGCCATGAAAAACCCCAAAACAAAACTTTCACATTTTTTAACCTCAAAACAACGATTGTGTGGCAACCATCTTTCAATTCTTATCGTTTAAACAAGCAAATAAGCATTGATAAAAGGGTTTCAAAATTACCAACCACACTCACCCTCTCTGTAAAGCCCTCAACAACCTAAAGCCATGACTTACATCAAAATCAATAAACCCCAAGACGACCGCCCTGATTACAAATTGGTTTCCAAACTTTTGCTTTTGGCAGCAGTAACCACTTTGATAGTAGGTCTTAATCTTTATCTGTACAAAGCACATCAATTGGCTCAATCCGAAATGATAGATCGCCTTTTCTCGTTTGCTTTCACTTCTTAATTATACTCGAAGGCAGGATGACGGTCGGTCATCATCCAAATTGCTCTTCATTGAGGAAGTTTCTTCCTCTCTTTTAAACTTCTCTATTCCTCTACTTATCTCGAACGGATTCCGATGATTTTAAAATCGGGATAGGTAATTTCAGCCTCCATTTTGATTTGGTTTCTCCCCCCACCAAACCAACTGCCCGAAGATGAATTGTTTTCTGTAACAACATAATCGGCAAGGTAATTACCATCTAAAATAACATAGTTGACAGAGCCGATTTGTACGGTTTCTGTATTGTTTTGATTCCTGCCTGCCTGAAAAGCTACCTTGTTTTTCACTTCAGGTAGTGACAAATACCCTGTTTCTGAGTAATACTTTTTAAGAGGGTTGGTAAAAATATCGTCGAAGTAAAGGGTGTCGTTCCGGTATTGATGGTAAAAGGTAAGGACTTCTTTCAGTTTTTCTTTGATGCCACTGTAATCATCCCGTTCAGGGATAAACGGCTTTTTCACATAGCCGTTTATCAACAAACTGGAAGGATTGGTAAAGGTATTGGCATACCACATAATGCTGTCGGTAAAAGCCCCTGTTAAGTTATCGGTGGAAAGGGTAAAATTAAGTGCGACTGAATCGTTTGGTAAAACTGCTTGTTTAGGTTGCCAATCGGCACTGATGCAAGGGCAAAAGGCTGTTACTTTGTTAATGTTCAGAGGATGAACACCGGTATTTTTAAGATAAATAGTCCGCATTGCTTTTTTACCTTGCGTCAGTTCGCCCAAACTAACGATGTTTTGACTCACTGAAATGGTCGTTAGGGTATCTGAATCGGTAGAATCGAAAATCGAATCCTTATTGCTGAAAAGTCCTGCAAGCGGGTCGCCAAATAGTTGTTGGATCACCCAAAAAGCAATTAAGGCAAGGGCAGTACCAACTACAATTTTGAAAACTTTATTGCCCGCTGTCGTTGGATTAGATGGCTTCGATGGTCCGGTATTGTTTTGTGTTTCCTTTTGAAGAGGGGGCTTTTGTTTTGGTGGTGGTGTTTTGTATTCTTTCGAAACAGGTGGTGTTGTATTGAACGAGGTTTGCGTCATCTCGGCAAATGGAGTGTTTGAGCCATTCAAGATATTCAACAACTCCTGTGCGGTTTGTGCTCGTTGTGCTGCATGTTTCACCAAACATCGGGAAATTACCTGCCTAAACGGTTCGGGGATGGCGTGCATAGTTAGTTTGGCACTATCAAATCCATCAACATTGGCCAATATCTGCGCATCGGTACTGCCTTGACTGCGTTTACCAAAGGGAAGTGAGCCGGTAAAGATTTCGTACAAAATTGCTCCAAAAGCCCAAAGGTCTGCATTGGTTGAAATTTTTTGACCGTTGCCATATTTGTTGGGATAAAATTGCTCGGGAGCCATGTATTCAATCGTTCCCTTTAAGTGGACACTCGACTCTTCTTCGCTGTTTAGGCTTTTGCTTAATCCAAAATCGGCAATTTTTGCTTTCCACTCGCCGTTGGATTGGCGGTGCATAAGGATATTGGCCGGTTTCAAGTCGCGGTGAACAATCTGATGTTGCTCTAAGTACAATAACCCTTGTAAAATGTCGGAAGCAATTTTCTTGATAAGCCCGTCATTGGGCTGCATTCGGTTGATGTATGTTCTCAAATCCCCTCCGGTGAGCAGGCTTTCTTTACCATTGGCATATTCCAGCACTCCGATTTGCACCGGAAAACTTCGCCCAATGCTGTCTGTAATAGGCAGGAGCAGAGCATCGTAATAGGTAATAAGATTGGGGTGTACAATCTGAAGCCGAATCATACGCTTCATTTCGTTGATGACATCGTACTTAGATTCTGCCTGATTTTCGGTCGTTCGGTAAAATTTCAGTGCTACATACCTTTCTAAAAGCACATCGTAGGCGCGGTAAATATCTGCAAAAGCCCCTTTTCCCAAAAAGTCTTTATCGGGGTCGTATTTGTACTTACTAAAAATAAGTTGTTCCATAGCTGTTCTGAATAAGGAAAGCAAAAAGGTTGCAGTATTTTAGCGGCCGTGACCGTTACACAAAAATAGCAATTCTTTTGTAAATAAGTTTGATCCTGTAGGTTTTCGCAGATAATTGCTTTTGATAGACATCTAAGATTGATTGAAGAGTTTGCTCCCGCAGATTACGCAGATTTTCGCAGATAATTGCTTTTGATAGACATCTAACATTGATTGAAGAGGTTGCTCCCGCAGATTACGCAGGTTTACGCAGATAATTGCTTTTGATAGACATCTAAAATTGATTGAAGAGTTTGCTCCCGCAGATTACGCAGATTTACGCAGATAATTGCTTTTGATAGACATCTAAAATTGATTGGCAGGAATGAGCATATATCGAACAATGTATCTAAATAGGTACAAAAAAAGAATTGCCTGTAACCCTACTGTTAGATGCTTATCACCAAACCATCGTATCCTAACCGGACATTGTCGGGAAGTAAGGAGTTTTCTACTTCTTGGTGCAGTCCCATTTGATGACTGATATGGGTGAAATAGGTCTTTGGCACTTTTACCCGTTTTGCCAATTCAATCGCTTCGGCAAGGGAAAAATGCGACCAATGTTTACTAAGTCGCAAAGCGTTAATGACCATCACTTTTGTACCAATAATTTTCTCTTCTTCTTCGGGCGAGATGTAATTGGCATCGGTTATATAGGTAAAGTCGCCTATCCTAAATCCGACTACCGGTGAATTGCCATGAATGACATAGATAGGTGTTACTTGGACTTGGCCGGCAATGGTAAAAGGTTCGTTTTCAATGGTGTGCAGATCCACATGTGGCGCACCTTCGTACCTGTTCTCGGCAAAAACATAGTCGTATTGCTTTTTGAGAATAGCTTGTGTGTCTTGTGTGGCAAAGACGAGCATCGGTTTTTTCTGCCACACATTATAGGCTCGAATATCGTCCAGTCCGCCGGTATGATCTCTGTGGGCATGGGTAAACAAGATGGCATCTAATCGAGTTACCTTATTCAACAGCATTTGTTGTCTGAAATCAGGGCCGCAATCAATCGCAATAACAAGGTCGTTAACCTCTACTAAGGCTGCCGTTCTTAGTCTTTTATCTTTTGTATCGGCAGAGGTACAAACTGCACAAAAGCATCCTATAAAGGGAACTCCAACAGAAGTACCTGTACCCAATAACGTTATACGCATAGATTACTAAGGTTTATCCAAGATTTGTAGTCGGGTAGCAACTACCCCGATACTTGTATGGGAGATGATACAATACCGTCATAGCCACTATTGAGGTGTGGGCAATGATGGTTAACAAAAGAGCAAGGGAATTTTTAAGGTCCGATATATTTATTCTCCGGCTTCGGCGGCAGCTTTCTTTGCGCTGATTTCATCTACCTCTTTGTCAATAAAGTAAAGCCCGCGTCCTTCAATACCAATCAGGTTGATACGGTCAATGAGGGTGCGGTAAAGGGCTTCTTCTTCGTGTTGCTCGTTCAAGTACCACTGCAAAAAGTTGGCGGTTTGTTTGTCTTTTTGCAGCATACATAGTTCGATGAGGTTGTCTATTGATTCTGAAACCTTTTGCTCGTGCAGATAGGCAGTTTCAAAGACCTCTTTTACATTACTATACTCCAATTGGGGTTGTTCTATGGCCGGGGTTACCACCTTGCCGCCTGCATCGTTTATATAATGAACCAATTTAAGCATGTGCATCCGCTCTTCGTCTGTATGGCGGTAAAAAAAACGGGCACAGCCTTCCATCGAATTGGCATCGCACCAACAAGCCATAGCCAAATATTTTTGCGAAGCATTGGCTTCCATGTGTACTTGCTTATTTAAAGCATCTAAGACTTTGGGTGATAACATTTTATGTTTATTGTGTTTAATGATGTAAGTACAATACTACATTCTAGCGGCTATAAAGGTTTACTCAATTCCATAAGATTTGAAAAACAGAAAACCCCATTTTCTAAAAAGTCATCGCTTAGTTTTGAACTTTGGTTAAATCAAGGTTCAATGTAGCACTTTTACCGCTAAGCCCCATGATAATGAGCATTACTTTGTTCTCTTCTATGGGTATGGTATAGCTGATGTCTTTATTATAGAGTTTACTCGGGTTTACCATGTCCTTTGTCAGTTTATCGGGATTGACAACATCTCCGTTTTCTAAAGACAATAAAAAATTTTCTTCCCAAAACGCACCCTGCCCTATTCCTTCAAAAATGGCTCGGATGGAAAGGGTTAATTGCTTTTTTGTTGCCGTCTTGGGTTCAACCAAAGCTTTTATGAGGCGAAAAGTAAAAGCACCTCGGTTGTTTGGTAATTCCACTTTATTGGTATTCGGAATGGCGACTTTGTAAGCAGTATTCGGCAATATTTCTTGTTTTTGCTCTGCCTTCACACTTGTCTTTACCGTATCGGCAACTATCGCTGTGTTGCCCGAGTGGTTGCCACTGCTTTTGCAGCCGATGTTTGTTCCTATGAATATGATGATGCTGAATAGTATCCATGAATATTTAATACTCCTATCAAACCCATCTCCTCTTCTATTTCTTATTTCCAACAGTTTCATAAAATTAAATTAAAAAACGTGCAATTGTTCTAACCTTAAAATGTTTGCCTCTACTACTTTATGGAGCATCGAGTCTTGTTGCCTCAAACAAATCACTTAAATCAGGTACCAAAAAAACATTGTAACTTCGAGGCTGCAAATTTACACAACATAAATCATGTTTTAGGCTTTTCCACTAGTTAAACACTTTTCTGCATACATAACCAATGTATTGGAAGGCCGTTTAACCCCTAATTTAATCTATTGATTCTGTTGTGGAATTGTGTTAATGGTTGGAATTGTTAAACTAATCCTGCTTTTTCAGGTTTTGTTTTGTTATTCAGGTTTGACTATCCCGATAGTCTTCAAATACTATACGCTTTACTTTTCGCTTATGCTATTATTATATACCGATAAAATTTTTGAACTGCCCATCAAAGAGCCTGTTTTAGTATTTTCCTTATTAGTATTGGTTTTTTTGTTAGTTCCTTTGCTTTTTAAACGGTTAAAAATTCCGGACATTATTGGGTTAATCTTGGCCGGTGCAGTGATTGGCCCCAACGGGTTTAATTTGTTGGAAAGAGGTGAGGCGATTAGCTTGTTTGGCACTGTGGGGGTAATATATATCATGTTTCTTGCCGGATTGGAAATTGATCTAAAAGAGTTTAAGCGAAACCGGAATAAAAGTATTCAATTGGGGATGCTTACATTTAGCGTGCCGATGTTGCTGGGATTTACTTGTTCCTATTATTTTTTAGATTTTGGTTTAACTGCCTCCATACTCTTTGGTGTTCTTTTTTCGCCTCATACTTTGGTAGCTTACCCTATTGTTCGGCGATTGGGTATTTTGCGAAATGAGGCGGTTACGGTGGTCATGGGCAGTACGTTGATTACCGATACCTTAGCTTTGCTTATCCTTGCGCTTGTTTCAGAATCGGTCAAGGATAGTTTGAGCCTATCGTCATTGTTGATGTTTTTTGGCGGGCTGGCCTTTTTTCTGCTGCTGGTGGTAAAGGTGTTGTCGCCCATTGCTCAATGGTTTTTCAAAAATGTTGAAAGCAGCGGCACTACCCAATTTTTGTTTAGTTTAATGGTTGTTTTTTCGGCATCGGCGATGGCGGTTATCGCCGGTATTGAACCGATTATCGGCGCATTTTTAGCGGGTTTGGCACTTAACTCATTAGTGCCCCACGCATCCCCTTTAATGTCGCGGATAGAGTTTGTGGGCAACTCGTTGTTTATCCCATTTTTTCTGGTCAGTGTTGGTATGTTGGTGGATGTGCGCTTGTTTTGGCAAGATGCTTATGCACTTCTTGTTGCTTTGGTTATGGTGGTCATTGCCACAATCGGGAAGCTCATTCCTGCCCTTATCATGCAAAAATTGCACGGTTACAATAAAGACCAACGGAATATTTTGTTTGGGTTAAGCTACTCAAAGGCTGCTGCTGCTTTGGCTATAGCGATGGTGGGGTTTGATTTGGGCATCTTTAATTACGTTATTCAAAACGGGGTCATCATTGTCATTCTAGTTACTTGTTTGATAGGCCCTTTTATCGTTGAAAAGGCAGCGGTTAGAATTGCACTTTGGGAAAGCCAAAGTAGTCCGAGGGCTCCCGAAAAACCGGAACGTATCCTAGTTCCTATTGCGAATCCCAATACCTTAAACCAACTGATAGACTTTGCCAATTTAATTAAAAAGCCGGAATCAAAAGAGCCGCTCATTCCTTTGGCGGTTGTGCCCGATGACGATGAGGCGGAAGATAATGTCAGACAAAACAAAAAGATGTTGGAAAAAGCGCTCGTACATGCTGCCGTTACCGATACGCCGCTCAATTTATATACGCGGGTAGATACCAATGCTGCGAGTGGAATTGTGCGGGCAGCCAAAGAAATGTTGGTTACCGATATTATTCTTGGATGGAGCGATACGAGAACTGCCGCCAATACTTTGTTTGGAACAACATTGGATAATATCTTGTCTAATTTGGCTCAAACGGTGGTAGTAGTCCGACTGCATCAACCTTTAAATACAGTTAAAAGATTGTTGGTGGCGGTTTCGCCAAATACGGAAGCCGAAAATGGGTTTCGACATACCCTTGGAATTACCCGCCGTTTAGCAAACCAAATTGGGGCGGTCAAACATTTTTATGCCAATGCCGATACGCTGAAAGCACTCATTGACTATAAACAAAACTTTAGGCCGGAATTTGAATATACCGCTACTCAGTTTGATAATTGGCGCAACTTACCCGACATCTTGAAACAACTGCGATCTGACGACCTTTTGGTTTTGTGTCTTGGTCGCGAACACTCTGTTTCTTACAACCCCCTCCTTGAAACACAACCCCGATACCTTGCTAAAGAGTTAAATAATCTTGGCTTTGTCATCATCTATCCGGGACAGTTTCAGTAGCCTTCTCTATCATCATTTACATCATCCTAATCTCGCAACTCCATAGCCTTGTAAAACAACGGACGGACTTGTTGATGCCGGCTTCGTTGGCTTATCAATTAGTGTATTGTTGTCTGTTTCGGTGGCAATGTGGTTTTCTTTCCCGTCATTGCAAGCTATTTTCCCGCCACTTCAAGTTATTTTCCCGCCACTACGATTTATTGTCCCGCCACTTCAAGTTATTTTCCCGCCACTACGATTTATTGTCCCGCCACTGCAAGTTATTTTCCCGCCACTGCAAGTTATTTTCCCGCCACTGCTAGTTATTTTCCCGCCACTGCTAGTTATTTTCCCG
>CALCIK010000046.1 GCA_937907475.1 uncultured Bacteroidota bacterium
TTGGCAAAGCTCTTTTGTTGGTTGGCAAAGCTCTTTTGTTGGTTGGCAAAGCTCTCTTGTCGGTTGACAAAGCTCTCTTGTCGGTTGACAAAGCACCCTTGTCGGTTGACAAAGCACCCTTGTCGAATGACAAAGCACCCTTGTCGAATGACAAAGCACCCTTGCTAAACAGCAAAGCACTCTTGCTAAATAGCAAAGGTCTCTTGCTGAATAGCAATCGGCTCTTGCTGAATACCCAAATACTTCTAACCGATTTGACTTCTGCTTCTAGTCAAATGAGTATGAATGATTAAGAATTGCTTTGTGTAATTGGTGGAGGTTTTGAGAGCATTCGCTTTTCAAAAGCAAACCGTTTGAAGTAGAAGTTGTAGAAGAAGATAATGCCGGTTGCAATGAGTTTGGTAATATATTGGTGTTTGAGAAAAAACGCATATTGAGTAAGCAGGTAGATAATCGTAGTTCCCAAACCAATTCCACCTACCGAAACCAATAACGACAACAGAAAAGCTTGATGGGGTTTTCGTTGCAAGGTGAAAACCAATCGCTTGTGTATCAAAAAATTGATCAACATGCCGCAAAAACTCGACACAATATTGGAGGGAACCGGTGCAAACTGAAAGGATAGGGTGAATAGCAGATACAACAGGTAGTCTGCCAGGGTGGCTACAACCGATGCAAAAGCGAACTTTATTTTTTGCTCAAAAAGAGTGTAGAATTTTATGAACCGTTTTTGCATTGAGAACAAGATTGTCGGATAAGTGAAATTTCCAAACAGCGCACAAAGTTAGGTAAAATTGGGCAAGTCTAAATAAATGGGTGTACAAACCCAAACGGGGTATAAGGTACAAAAGCAGTAAACGAGGTGGTTGCAGAAAATCAATTCTCGCTTTTATACGGCAACATACGCCAGAGATTGTTTTGGAGGGAAAAGGTAAACATGCCTCGACCATAAGTGGCTGCTACCAATATTCGTTCTGACTGTTGCAAACACAAATCGGTTATGGGAACGGGAGGTAGGTTATCGCCCAGCATTTGCCATTTATCTCCATGATTGAGCGTAACAAAAACACCCACATCGGTTGCCACAAAAATAGTGGCGGTGTCGGTTGGGTCAATGATAATATCGTTCACCGGTGCTTTCGGCAGGTTTGCCGAAATATTAGTCCACGATTTTCCGGCATTGTCGGTTTTAAAGAGATGAGGTTGGTAGTTTGCCTTTCGATAACCGGAAAAAGCTACGTAGGCGGTATTTTCATTGGAGGGATTAACGGCAATTCGACTTACCCATTGAATCGGTAAGCCTGCCGAAATGTCAACCCAATTCGCGCAGTTGTTGTAAGTTGCCCATAAATTACCATCATCTGTCCCCACATAAACGAAATCGTTGTTAGACGGCGCAACGGCCATCGTACTGATAGCGCCATACACCACATTATTATTGGTTGCTTCTTTGGCAAGGTTTGGGCTGACGGGAAACCACTGCACCGCCCTGTCCGTAGATTGGTATAAACGATTGGCACCGTAGTATAAAACGTAGGGTTGAATGGGATCTATTAAGAAAGGTGTATTCCAGATTTTGCGGTCATCCATACTAATGCCTTCGGTCGCTTCATGCAGCGTATAAGCACCATCGAAAGAGCGCAAAAGGCTGCCGTATTGGTACGAAGTATAAAGCATGTTGTGGTTAGTAGGGTCAAGCAAAACCCCAAACCCATCGCCTTCCACAATAATTTCCCATTCGTTTTCTTGCCCGCTAAAGGTGCGCATAATACCATTGTCTTGCGAGCCGCCATACAAGATTTGATAGTTTTTTTGGTCAATTTCACAAGTATAGAATTGTACTACCGGTGGCCCAAGCAGGGCATGCCAAATATCCCCTCCATTGTTGGAAATACAAATACCGCCATCGTTTCCGAGTACTAATAACTGTGGATTTAGAGGGTGTATATATAAGGCATGTTGATCAACATGTACAGCTTTTGTAGAAATGTTTTGCCATGTTTTCCCGCCGTTGAGCGTTCGGTAGAGGTCAAGCCCCAAAACATAAACATTATCGGGGTTTTGTGGGTGAATGCGCACCACACCAAACCACCATCCATAGTTTTCGTACAGGTTTCGAAGGGGGCGGTCGTTTAACCTCACCCATTGATTGCCCGCATCGGCGGTTTTAAAAATCCCTTTAAAATAACCCTGTTCATCTGCATAGACAGCGTATAAAATGTTGGGATTGGAAGCTGAAATGGCGATGCCAATCCTACCCAAATCGGTTAGTGGCAATCCGTTGTTGAGTTTCGTCCAAGTACTGCCAGCATCTGTAGAACGGTATATCCCACAATTGGGGCCGCCATATTTGCGCATGTTGGGTCGCCTAACTCTTTCCCACATCACTGCATAAACAATATCGGGGTTGGACGGATGGATGACCACATCCACACAACCCGTTGCATCAGAAATATAAAGTGTTTTTTCCCAAGTTTTCCCTCCATTATTGCTTCTAAATAAGCCGCGTTCGGGGTTATTGGCAAACAATTTGCCCATAGCAGCAGCATATAATTGTTGTGGATTGCTTGGGTTAATAGCAATTCGGGCAATGCTCCCGGTTTGGGTCAAACCTGCCGATTCCCAAGTATCGCCGCCATCCACACTTTTATACATGCCCGTTCCGTCGTAGGTAATTGAGCCGCCGCCGGCATTAGCTTCGCCCGTGCCTGCATATAAAATATTGCTGTGGATGGGGTCAATAGCAATAGACCCCATCGAAAGGCTGAGTTGTTGATCGAAAAGAGGTTGCCAACTACGGCCGCTATCCGAAGACTTAAATATCCCTCCCGATGCCGAAGCTGCATAAATCGTATTGGTGTCGGTGGGGTGCATGGCAATATCAGTGATGCGCCCGCTAAGGTTAGCAGGCCCTGCAAATTGCCATTTCCCCTTTCCGGCAATCCCAGTTTTTGACAATGCTAATCGGGCATTTTGAGCCTGAACCAAGGCTTGGAAATGTCCTTCTGCATCGGCACTTTGTCGGGCAACCACAAAAGGGGGCGGTTCAGATTTCTCCTCTCTCTCTCTTGATTCAAATTCTTGTTGATAGCCTGCTTCCTGCTCACACGCCGATATGGTCAATAGGACAATGCTCAACATCAACACTGATGCAACGCAAAAAAATGTGGTGAAACCGCTACCCGGCATGTTTTTACATGCCGTTCTTACTTTAGCCATCTTAAGGGGAATAATCTGCCTGTTTAGAAAGCAAACATTGCGTGGTCGTTTGAAATAGGAACGAAGCAATGCTTAACTGATTTTAAAACTATTTGAGTATATCTAAAAACTTCAGCCCTTCGCTGCCGTGTTCTTTCAGGCAAGATTCTATTTCGGGATAAGACTTTTTCAAACTCTTCCGTATTTCGTTGAGCATCAACACATTGTTTTCTTCCAAGTCCTTCAGTCCCAAGTCGGTGTATCGGGTTCTGAGGTCGGTATATATCGGATTGACGATACAAGCACATTTAGCATCCTTAGCCGTCCCGTTACCACATTTTTTGTGCATGGCAGAAATAGAGGCATTGCCAAAAAAACTTTCGGTCGTTACCGGTTCACCGGAGTTTGATGTACTGTTGTTGTCGGATTTTTTGACGACAAAGTAATATATCGCTGCGATGACGGCTACAATAAGAAGGATTCTGAAAAAAAATTTCGCCAATCGCATTGCAATAAAGAACAACAGCAGGGCACCTACCCCATATACCAACATTTCGAAAGTACTTAAATTGCTAAACATGGAACGGAATTTGGGAATTGAAAGAAACATTTAACAAACAACTGCCTTGCAAAGATAATGCAATTTAATTTCTCTATCAGGTTAATGTCGAGGGTGATAATTGGTGTGCCGGATATGCCGAGTTTGTAGTTGTTTTTTAGGCGATACAAGTATCGCCGCTACCATAGCGCAAGCATTCCAACAAGAGCGGCACCTAAATAAATTCAAAATTTCGCAGAATGAAACTTGCAGGAATTGATAGAAATATTATCTTGCTTGTTTAGAACTTGTCTAAAGAATGAAAAAAAATTGAGGCAATATTTTTTTTACCGTTTTAATCCATAAATTTGCACCGTCAAAAAAAGTCCTTAACGAATATTAACATAAGTTTTAGACTTTCACTTCATATTGCAGCTAAAATCGGTAATAAAATATGTTTAACATAAGGCTGTTTGGTTTAATATTTGGCTTGTTCATTTTATCTCTTTTTACTTTGCCTGTTCATGCGCAAGATGCTGACCCGCGCGCAGGAGAAGAATATAAAAAAGGACAAACAATTTTTTCGGCTCAATGCGCCAGTTGCCATAAGATTAACCAAAAGTTGGTCGGTCCGGCTTTGGCAGGGGTGTATGACAAATACGACAGAGATTGGATACACAAATGGGTAAAAAACTCTCAAGAGTTGGTAAAAGCCAATGACCCTAAAGCAGTTGCCATTTTTACCGAGTTCAATAAATCGGTGATGCCTGCTTTCAGTCTTGCCGATGCTGATATTGACGCGATACTTTCCTATATTAAAGTAGAAACCGAAACACCGGCTGCCGTTTCTGCCGCACCTGCTGCCACGGGAACTGCCCCTGCGGGTGGAAGCGATAATACCATTATCATATTCTTGGTGATTATTGCAGTTGTATTGCTGTCGGTCTTGCTCATTTTAAGCCGTATTTCTGATGCTTTGCGCAACATGATGCGCGAAAAAATGGGACAACTCATTCCTGTTTCCATCCCCATTGGAAATGTTTTGTTTAGCAAAAAAATGGCAGCATTCGTTTCATTGTTAGCCATCATTTTCTTAGGCTATGCCACTGTTGACAGTGCTACTAAGTTAGGACGGCAACAGGGATATGCACCGGCACAACCCATTAAGTTCTCGCATCAGTTACATGCCGGTGTTAATAAAATAGACTGTCAGTACTGCCATTCAGGTGCTGCAAAAGGCAAATCAGCAGTGATACCCTCCCCCAGTTTGTGTATGAATTGTCATAAAGCAATTTCTCAAGGTCCTGTATATGGTACTACCGAAATCGCTAAAATTTACGATGCAGTAGGTTGGGATGCCGATAAATTGCAGTATAAACCGGATTACGAAGAAAAACCTATTGAGTGGATTCGCATACACAACCTGCCCGACCATGTTTATTTTAACCATGCACAACACGTATCTGCGGGTGGCGTAGCTTGCCAAACCTGTCATGGTACTGTCGAAGAAATGGAGGTCATGCGACAACACTCTACATTAGGGATGGGTTGGTGTGTAAATTGCCACAGACAAACCAGTGTAAACTTTGCCGGTAACGAGTTTTACAAATCTTATGAAACGTTACACGAAGACTTGAAAACCGGTAAGGTAAAACAAGTAACTGTTGAGGATATTGGAGGTTTGGAGTGTCAAAAATGCCATTACTAAAAGGCTGACAACCAATTTATATAAAAACAGCAATATTAAATCACAATTTCGCAAAGAAATAGTCGGAATCACTAAGATATATAGCAACATGCAGCACAAGAAATATTGGAAAGGTTTCGAGGAATTGAACGACGACGCAAAGTTCCTTCAAGAAAAGCGCAACGAATTTCCCGAAGATTTACCTATTCTAAGTGAATTGGGTAATGTCGTCAATGAAAACTCTGCTACTCGTCGGGATTTCCTTAAAGTTTTAGGGTTTAGTGTAACGGCGGCAGCCATTGCAGCCGGTTGCGAAATACCGGTAAGAAAGGTAATCCCTTATGCCTTAAAACCCGAAGAACTCGTACCGGGCATTGCCAATTATTATGCCTCTACCTTTTTAAACGGAAACGACTATTGTAGTGTGTTGGTTAAAACACGCGAAGGAAGACCGATTAAAATAGAAGGCAATTCACTTTCTGACATCACTCAAGGTGGTACAAGTGCCCGGGCACAAGCAGCAGTAGTGAGTTTATACGACGGCTCGCGAAGCATATCCCCCAAAAAAGGAGGACAAGCGGCTGATTGGAAAACCATTGACACAGAAATTGCCAAACAATTAGCTGCTGCAAGCGGCACTATAGCCATTATTACCGATACTATTGCAAGCCCCACGACTTTAAAAGCCATCAACGATTTTAAATCCCGTTTCCCGAATACGAAGCATGTGGTATTTGATGCCATTTCTTATAATAGCATCACCGCCGCCAACGAGCAAATGTTTGGTAAGGCAGTTGTTCCGTCTTATGACTTTGGTAAAGCAGATGTAATAGTCGGAATTGGTGCCGATTTCTTGGGCACATGGATTTCGCCTATCGAATTTACCAAGCAATACAGCAAAAAACGCAAAGTGAATAAGACCGAGCCTAAAATGTCTAAACATTGGCAGTTCGAGTCCATCATGAGCATGGCCGGAGCTAAAGCCGATAAACGTTTTACGGTTAGCCCAACCGAAGAAGGTGCTGTGGCAGTTGCCTTGTTAAAAGAATTGGGTGGTACCGGAGTATCGGTAACGTTAGATGAAAATGTGCTCAAAGCAGTGAAGCAAGCCGCTATGGAATTGACCGAAAATAAAGGTAAATCCTTGGTAGTGAGTGGTTCGCGGGATTCCAATGTACAAATGGTGGTCAATGCCATCAACAACCTTTTGGGCAATTACGGAAATACCATAGACCTAAATCGTCCATATAATCTTTATCAAGGAAAAGATAAAGATATGGTGGATTTGGTAGAAGAAATGAATGCAGGAAGGGTAGGAGCAGCTATTGTATATGGAGCCAATCCTGCTTATAATTATAGAGAAAGCGATAAGTTTGTCAGCGGATTTAAAAAGGTGCCATTGACCATTTCGATGAGTGACCGAATTGACGAAACTGCCGAGCACACCACGTACCTATGCCCGGATAACCACTTTTTGGAATCTTGGGGCGATGCTGAGGTAAAAGCAGGCTATTACAGCCTTATACAACCTACGATAGCACCTTTGTTCGATACTCGTCCGGCACAGGAAAGTCTGTTGCGATGGTCGGGTAACGAGGCCCAATACTATGATTACTTGCGCAGCAATTGGCAGCAAAGCATATTCCCCAAACAAAGTGTATTGAGCAGTTTTGACTCTTTTTGGGATAGAGCTTTACACGATGGCATTTTTGAGGAAAGCAATCCTTCAAAAACTGCCGTTGGAGATATTGGCGGTATGTATGCCAATCGGGCTGTAGTATCGGGAAGTAACACAAAAAGCACTGAAGCCGGAACCGTAAATGCAACAAGTATCCCGGCATCGGGTAATGTAGAGGGTGCCATCCAAGCAATCACTCAAGCAACAGGGGCAGCAGGATTGAAATTAGTCGTTTATGAAAACGTGCTTATGGGGGATGGACGTTATGCCAATAACCCATTCCTTCAAGAAACCCCCGAGCCGATTTCTAAAGTGTGTTGGGACAATTATGCTGCCGTTTCTAAAAAAATGGCAGACGAAAAAGGTTGGAAAGAGCACGATACTGTTGAAGTAAAAGCCGGTAACTATGCCGTTCAATTACCCATTATCTACCAACCCGGTCAAAAAGCCGATACTATTTCTATCGCATTGGGCTATGGAAGAACCAAAGCCGGTGTGGAACAATGTAATGTGGGTAAAAATGCTTTTCCATTTGTAGGATTCGATGGCAAACAGTTTACTTATACCGTTACAACGGGGGTATCTATCGAAAAAGTAGGAGGACGTTATGAACTGCCTCGCACACAAATGCACCATACCGTTGATGATACAGGGGTAGGTAAAAACAAACGACCGCTTATCAGAGAGGCCTCATTAATGACCTATCAAAAAGATTCATGGGCAGGTAACCATATCAGCAAAAAACTCAAAGAAAATCAGGACGAATACTTCTTTACCCTTTATGGAAAAGATAACGAGTATGGTCCTCACACTGAATTATACACAAGAGGCTTACATTGGGGTTTAGCAATTGACTTGAATACATGCGTGGGTTGCAATGCTTGTGTAACTGCTTGTAATATAGAAAACAATGTTCCGATTGTAGGGGCACAAGAAGTGGTAAGAGCACACGAAATGCACTGGATGCGAATAGACCGTTACTATTCGGGAGACATGGAAAACCCGGATGTTACGTTCATGCCTATGATGTGCCAACATTGCGATAATGCTCCCTGCGAGAACGTTTGCCCGGTAGCTGCTACCAACCACAGCAGTGAAGGTATTAACCAAATGGCCTACAACCGTTGTATCGGAACCCGTTATTGCGCTAACAACTGCCCCTATAAAGTTCGACGTTTCAACTGGTACGATTATCAAGGTGCGGATAGTTTCTACAAAAACACTATTTTTGATAATGATGAACACATCATGTTGGAAGACCTAACCCGCATGGTTCTCAACCCAGACGTAACAGTTCGTTCACGTGGAGTTATCGAAAAATGTAGTTTTTGCGTTCAACGCATTCAAGAAGGCAAGTTGGAAGCCAAAAAAGGTAATCGTCAATTGAAAGATGGCGATATCAAAACTGCATGTCAACAAGCCTGTCCTGCCGATGCCATCGTTTTCGGAGATGTGAATGACAAAACAACAGAAGTGTCGGTTTTAAGTGCTAATGAGCGTAGCTATCGTTTGTTAGAAGAATTGCACGTACTACCCGGCGTAGCCTATTTAACACAAATTCGCAACCGAGAGCCTTTGGCTGAAGAAGAGCAATCGGATAAACCTAATCACCACGGATAACAGATAGGTTCTTTAAAAGAACAGACAATTGAATGGCAAAATGCCAAGTCATTAGCACCTTTCTTATTTGTAGAAAAAAACAGTTTTTGGTTATGCACTATACTTCGCCTATTAGGGAACCGTTAATTACCGGCAATAAGTCTCTCCACAACATTACGGAAGATATCAGCCGCAGCATAGAACAACCACCCCGCCTTTGGTGGATTGCCCTCTTGATTGCAGGGTCAGTAGCCACGGTAGGAGTTTTACTCATATTATTCACTATCTGGAAAGGTATTGGTGTGTGGGGGGTAAATAAAACCGTTAACTGGGCATGGGATATTACCAACTTTGTATGGTGGATCGGTATTGGACACGCCGGTACCCTAATCTCTGCCATTTTATTGCTGTTTAGGCAACGTTGGCGTACAGGGGTAAACCGTGCTGCAGAAGCAATGACTATTTTTGCGGTGATGTGTGCCGGACTTTTTCCGCTCATTCACATGGGACGTATCTGGTTGGGATTCTTTATCTTCCCATATCCCAATACAAGAGGTATTCTGTGGCCTAACTTTAACTCTCCCCTTCTTTGGGATGTATTTGCTATCAGTACTTATTTTACCGTTTCTCTCTTGTTTTGGTACACTGGTCTTTTGCCCGATATAGCTACAATACGCGACCGTTCAAAAGGCTGGGCAAAAGCTATTTATGCGCGGCTATGTTTTGGTTGGACAGGTACCGCAAAACAATGGCAGCGTTTCGAGTCCTTGAGTTTGGTACTTGCCGGCTTATCTACGCCACTCGTACTTTCAGTACACTCAATCGTAAGTTTTGACTTTGCCACTTCGGTCATCCCCGGCTGGCACACCACTATCTTCCCACCTTACTTCGTTGCCGGTGCTATCTTTTCGGGATTTGCTATGGTGCTTACCCTTATGCTTATAGCCCGCAAGGTGATGAACTTAGAAAACTATATTACCCTTGCACATATAGAATCTATGAATAAAATCATAGTCATGACTGGCTCAATAGTGGGTATTGCCTATATCACCGAGTTTTTTGTAGCTTGGTATTCCGGTAATGTTTACGAACAGTGGGTATTTATTAGAAACAGGGTGGCAGACCCATTCATTTTTGGACCGATGTTGGGTGTAGAACCCGCACCTTATTGGTGGGCATACTGGTCAATGATGACCTGTAACGTATTGTCACCACAACTTTTTTGGTTTAAGAAACTGCGTCGTAGTGTCATAGTCACTTTCATTATGTCTATCTTTATCAATATAGGGATGTGGTTCGAGCGGTTTGTGATTATTGTTACCTCACTACATCGCGATTATATCCCTTCAAGTTGGACTTATTATTCGCCGACCTACGTCGAGATTGGTATATTCGTAGGAACGATGGGCATATTTATGACTTTCTTTCTGCTCTTCTGTCGCTACTTTCCGGTAATAGCCATTGCTGAGGTAAAAGCTAATTTGAAAGTATCGGGAGACCAATACATTAAAGCAATTGCAGAAAAGGAAAAACAAGAAGAAGAGCAATCATACAGTGGCGGAGCAAATTTAGCAGGCGCACTACATAAAGACGATAAATAACATGCAGGTTTCACTAAAAGCAAGCATCAAAAACAAGCAGCAATGAAACATAAATATCTAGTAGGAGTTTACAACGACGACGATGTGTTGTTGAGTGCGGTTACAAAAGTTCGCAAAGACGGCTATCAACTACACGAGGTTTTTACTCCCTTCCCCGTACATGGATTGGACGAAGCAATGGGCTTGCAAGACACACGCCTACACACAATAGGTTTTGTATTCGGTGCGATTGGAACACTTACCGCTTTGTCCGTCATGTCTTATACAATGGCCATTGACTGGCCGGTGATTGTAGGTGGAAAACCATTTTTCAGCTTTCCTGCTTATGGCCCAATTGGTTTTGAGTTAACCGTACTTTTTGCTTCAGTAGGAATGACCGTTGTCTATTATATTCGCAATGGTTTTTCGGTATTAAGAGAAGCAGAAATAGTGGACCCGCGCATTACCGATGATAAGTTTGTCATGGCTTTTTGTTTGAAACGCTATCATGAAGAAGCAGACATTACCAATATCACCCGTTTGATGAAAGAAGGCGGAGCTGAAGAAGTGTATATCAAGGAAATGGATAACGAATTAACCCCCAACTTATTTAAGCAAGAGGGTGGCGAAATAACTGAACACGCTCATCACTAACGAACGACTTGGCTAACGAAAAAAGCATTTAAAATGCATAAAAATACTATTTTCATTTCAGTAACAGCGATGGTGGTTTTACTTCTTGCCGGTTGTAGAGCAGGAGGAGACTTTACAGGTCGTGAATATATGCCCGACATGGCACACTCTGTGGCTTATGAGTCTTACTCGCCCAGTAGGCCGGTCATGGTTGATGGGCAATTGGTTAATCTGTTTGCCGATGGAAAATCGGCAAGAGAACCCGTAAAAGGCACTATTCCAAGAGGATATATGCCCTATCATTACGAAGATACCCCCGAAGGTTACGAAGCTGCAGGTGCAGAATTGGTCAATCCTTACAACAAGGTACATGCAGAAGTGATTGAAAAGGGTAAAGCCTTGTATAATATCAATTGTGCCATTTGTCATGGAGAGAAAGGAGATGCCAAAGGGTATATCGTTACCAATGGTAAATTTCCTGCACCACCGCCTTCCTATTTTGAAGACCGGATTTTGGTGTTGAGTGAGGGTAAAATGTTCCACTCCGTTCAGCATGGAAAAAACTTGATGGGTTCCTATGCCGGTCAGTTGAATAAAGATGAGCGATGGAAGGTTATCTCTTATATCAAGCAATTACAAGCCGCACATATCCTTGCAAACGATAGTTTAGCTGTTCAAAGTAAAGCAAGTGTTGAAGATATTTTAGCTGCAATCACAGGGCAGAATAAATTTTATACCAAGGGCATGAGTTTCCCAAAAGTTTCCGTTTCAATGGGAACGACTGAAGCAGCAGAGGATTTACCCGTTACTTTTGTTGAGTCTGCAATTGATAAAATTGTTGCCGAGGCAAAAGACCTTAAAGCAGGAGAAGTGGTACAGTTGAGCAATGTATTCTACTCAACAGGCAAGTTCAACCTTCGACCCGAATCAGACATGGAGTTGGGTAAATTGGTTACCTTACTGAACAGTAAACCTGCATTGAAAATTGAGATTGATGGTCATACTGACAATCAAGGAGATGCTGCCCAAAACTTGGCTTTATCAACGGAGAGAGCTAAGGCTGTTTACGATTATTTGGTTAGCAAAGGCATAGACAAAAATCGCCTTGCTTTCAAGGGCTTCGGTTCAACCAAACCGGCTGCACGCAATACTACTGAAGAGGGGAGAGCAAAAAACAGACGTACAGAGTTCAGAGTACTTTAATTCTTTAGGCTTAAATTTTAACCGAAAAATATCATAATGAGCACGGTAAACGAAAAATATACCATCACCAGCGAAGCAAAACGGTTTACCCTGATTTTGTTGATTGTTGGAATTGTGCTTGCTGCAATAGGCGCATTGATGAATTTGGATAACCCTACCCGTTTGTGGACAGGTTTGCTATATAACAATGTGTTCTTTTTAATGCTTGGATTGGTTGCCGCCTTTTTCTTGGCATCCCATATCGTAGGCTATGGTGGTTGGATAACCCTTTTCAGACGCGTTCCCGAAGCAATGATGATGTATGTGCCAGTCGGCGGTATCATTATGATCATTATTGTGGCTTTGGGTATGCATCATATTTATCATTGGTCACACGAAGAATTGTACGACCCCAATAGTCCGAGTTATGATGCCATATTAGATGGTAAACGCAGCTTTTTAAACGTAGGCTTTTTTCTAGGTCGTTCGGTAGCTTATATTGCTATTTGGACGGGCTTGATTTGGTTGCTTCGTCGCAATTCCATTCAAAGCGACTTGGGAACTAGACAACAAGGAAAGCAACTGTATCAAACCAGTAAATACATAGCCGCTATATTTATAGTTATCTTTGCCGTAACCAGTTCTACTTCTTCTTGGGATTGGATTATGTCTATTCAACCGCATTGGTATAGCACCTTGTTTGGTTGGTATAATTTTATCAGTATTCTCGTAACTTGTATTTCCTTTATGATGTTGGTTTTGGTTTATCTTACCAAAAACGGATATTTGCAAGGAATTAACGAAGACCACTTCCATGACTTAGGTAAGTTTATGTTTGGGTTTAGTGTTGCTTGGGCTTACCTGTTTTATTCTCAATTCATGCTGATTTGGTATGCCAATATTCCCGAAGAAACCTTATATTTTAAATACAGGATTGATAACTATCCGTATGTCATGTGGTTGTGTGTCTTGTTAAACTTTGTTACTCCCTTCTTCCTTCTGATTACAAGGAACATTAAAAGAGACAAAAGCCACACAATCATGATTGGGGCAGCACTCATCATTATATTCGGACACTGGCTTGATTTCTATCAAATGACTATGCCGGGAGCATTTGCCAATATGGCCCATGCAGCAGGAGGACATGCAGCCGACCATGCTGAACATCCTGAAATCGTGCGCATTGGACTTTACGAAATAGGTTTGCTGCTCGCCTATGCAGGTTTGTTTGTTTACCTGATGTTGTTTAATTTATCTAAGCAATCGCTTGTGTCAACTAACCATCCTTTCCTTAAAGAAAGCCGTGTTTATCATACCTAATATTATCTTCAACAGCTCACAATATTATCTTCAACAGCTCACAATAAATCCAAAACAATTAGTTGTCTAAGGTGTTTTTATTAAAAAATCTGTTTTTAATTACTGACTTTCGCGCTCAACAATAAACTATGTTAACAACAACATTAGGCTTGGTTATTATAGCACTCGTCTTGCTCATTGTCTTTCAATTAGCTAAGACCAATGAGATGATTGTTGCTCTTAAAGGAGAGCAGGAAGCTATGCATAGCTCCAATAGGTTCAATGCAAACATGTTCCTGCTTTTTCTAATCTTTGGAATGATTGGTGCTGTTTGGTCAACATTCCATTACGCACCACTTTACCTGCCAATGCCATCTTCAGAACATGGTGTTTGGATACGGAATATGTTCTTTTGGACCTTGGTAGCAACAGTACCGGTATTCTTTCTTACCCATATTGCACTGTTTTGGTATTCTTTCAAGTATAGAAGGGATGGTACAAGAACAGCCTACTACTTTCCGGGTAGCAATAAGTTAGAGCTTATTTGGACTGCTATTCCTGCGGTGGTAATGATTCTCTTAGTTTATGAAGGACTAAGAAGTTGGTATAAAATTACCGGCCCTGCTCCGCAAGAAGCGACAGTGATAGAAGCGACAGGACAACAGTTTTTTTGGACGATACGTTATGGTGGCGAAGACAATAAAATTGGTAAAAAGTCGGTAAAACTGATTGGCGGAGATAACGCACTTGGTTTGGATTGGGAAGACCCTGATAATCACGATGATTTTGTAGCCGATGAACTACACTTAAAAATTGGTCAACCGGTTTTAGTGCGTATCAATGCTATTGACGTATTGCACAGTTTTTACCTCCCCCATTTTAGGGTGAAAATGGATGCTGTTCCCGGTATTCCGACACAGTTTTGGTTTACCCCGACTAAAACGACTAAGCAAATGCGGGAGGAACTCAATAACCCCAATTTTAATTACGAGTTGGCTTGTGCAGAACTTTGTGGTCAGGCACATTTCAGTATGCGTAAAGTGGTAGTTGTGGATGACGAAACCGATTTTAATGCGTGGAAAGCACAACAGCAGCCGATATATGTGAAATTGGGGTTAGGCACACCTAAAACCCCTGAGAAAGGTGGAACCGGACAAATAGAGCAACATCCCGAAGGTGAGGGAGAACAAAAGACAAAAACTGCAAAGTTGTAGTCCTAATTTTAACACACCTCCTTACCCAACTGTTTTTTTTAAACCTTTTAGCAAAGTAAGTTTATGGCTATCATTGAAAGCGGAACTGAAATAAAAATTGATGTGCATGATCATCACGAACATGAACACCATCATGAAGAGAGCTTTATAAGCAAATATGTCTTTAGCCAAGACCATAAAATGATTTCCAGGCAATTTTTGATTACCGGAATTTTATGGGCTATAATAGGAGTGTTGTTTTCGGTATTGTTCAGGTTGCAATTGGCATGGCCTGACGAATCTTTCCCTATTTTGGAAATGTTATTAGGTAAGTGGGCCGAGGGTGGAAAATTAGCTCCCAACTTCTATTATGCGTTGGTAACGATGCACGGAACCATCATGGTATTCTTTGTATTAACCGCAGGCTTAAGCGGAACATTCAGCAACTTACTAATACCCTTACAAATAGGTGCAAGAGATATGGCCTCGCCATTTCTAAATATGCTTTCCTATTGGTTCTTCTTTTTGGCAGGTATGATAATGTTGGTTTCATTATTTATTTCAACAGGACCTGCCGATGGAGGTTGGACAGCATATCCACCATTAAGTGCCTTGCCTAAAGCAAGTACAGGATCGGAGTTTGGGATGACATTGTGGCTATTAAGTATGGCAATGTTTGTAGTGTCATCACTCCTCGGAGGGCTAAACTATATAACAACCATTCTGAACATGCGCACCGAAGGTATGACAATGATGCGCATGCCATTGACTATGTGGGCATTTTTCTTCACAGCAGTATTAGGAGTGTTGTCTTTTCCCGTTTTACTCTCAGGTGCTATTCTATTGCTGTTTGACCGCCATTTGGGTACAAGTTTCTACCTATCAGATATTTACATCGGTGGTCAACCGCTTACCAATGCCGCAGGTGAATTATTGCAAGGAGGCAGCCCAATCTTGTTCCAACACTTATTTTGGTTTTTGGGTCACCCCGAAGTTTATATAGTCATTTTGCCTGCAATGGGTATGGTATCTCATGTGTTAGCCACCAATAGTCGTAAACCAGTTTTTGGTTACTCAGCAATGGTCATGTCTATCTTGGCTATTACCGTACTGGCTTTCTTGGTTTGGGCACACCACATGTTTATTTCCGGTTTAAATCCATTTATCGGTTCTATTTTTGTGTTGTTCACCCTTTTGATTGCAGTACCCTCTGCCATTAAAGTGTTCAATTGGATTGGTACAATTTGGCGAGGTAATATTAACTTCACACCAGATACACTATTCTCTATTGGCTTTGTTTCGCTCTTTATCTCAGGTGGTTTAACCGGTATTTATTTAGGAAATTCAGCTTTAGATATTCCGTTGCATGATACCTATTTTGTGGTAGCCCACTTCCACATCGTTATGGGTTTAGCTGCCGGGTTTGGTTTGTTTGTTGGGGTATATCATTGGTTTCCCAAGTTGTTTAATGGTCGTATGATGAACAACACACTAGGCTATATACACTTTTGGATAACTTTTATCGGTAGTTACTGTATATTCTGGCCGATGCATTATTTGGGTATGACCGGGGTGCCTCGTCGTTACTTCCAATTTAGTAATTTTGAAACATTTGATGTTTATAGCAGTTTGAATGTATTTATCACACTCGCTGCGCTTTTAGTTTTCTTTGCCCAGTTCTTGTTCCTAATCAATTTTGTGCATAGTGCTTTGTATGGTAAAAAAATGACCACACTAAATCCTTATGACTCAAATTCTTTAGAATGGACTACCCCAATTGAGCCCGGGCATGGCAACTGGCCCGGAGCAATACCCAGCGTATATCGAGGGCCTTACGAATACGGTAAAGGCGGATTAGACTATGTGCCGCAACATGTGCCTGATAGTCAATTGTGGAAAAAAGAACCTCAAAACGAAAAAGTATAAATTTTACCGAATCTCTTGATTGATTAGCCTACGGTTTTTATCGTAGGCTAATTAGTTAAACCACTAAGACAATAGTCATTAGAAAAAACGCTATCATGCTTCCATCTAAAGAAATACAGTTTTTCGACTTTTTTGCTTCACTGGCAGAGAGGATGAAAGATTATTCTTTATTAGTAAAGTTTAGACTCAATCTGACTGTTGTCTTTTCTGCTCTTATAGGGTACGGGTTAGCAGTTGGTGGAAATCTTAACCTAACCAATATACTCTTATTGGGGTTGGGTGGATTTTTTATCACTGGAGCTGCAAATGCCATAAATCAGGTTTTAGAAAAAGATTATGATAAACAGATGACCCGTACTCAAAACAGGCCGGTTGCAGCCGGACGAATGAGTTCTACAGAAGGTTTGCTCATCGCTGGTATCAATGGTGTGATAGGGGCGGCAATTTTGTGCTATTTTTTTAACAGCCTTGCAGCTTTCATTGGTGTATTCTCATTGATATTATATGCTTTTGTTTATACACCGCTTAAGCGAGTGGGTAGTATAGCAGTAGCAGTTGGGGCAATTCCTGGAGCATTGCCACCATTAATCGGTTGGACGGCTGCAACAGGAGTACTTAGTTATGAGGCATATCTATTGTTTAGTATTCAGTTTATTTGGCAGTTCCCACATTTTTGGGCTATCGGTTGGCTAGGTGCTGATGAATATGCAAAGGCAGGGTTTAAACTTCATTCCGGTGCAAATGATAGAAATGGAAGAACGGCAATACAAATTAGTGTTTATATACTTTTCTTAATGCTTCTAACGCTTTTTCCTGTGGTATTGGGTATATTTAGCTATTACTTTGCAAGTGCTGCCTTAATATTGGGTTTGTTTTTTTTCTATACGGGCATTAGCTTTGTCAGAAATAATAATCGGCAACATGCTTTACGGGTTATGATAGCCTCTATTTTATACCTCCCACTATTGCAGATTGCTATGGTACTTGACTCGATATTATAAGTTTCAGAAAATTGCTCACTGATAAATTAATTGTGACAATGAACACGAGAACGTTAAAACAATCTGAAAGAATACACCCCAAAAAGTTTGCACTTTGGTTGGGGCTTGGTACCATTATTATGATGTTTGCCGGGTTAACAAGTGCATTTATTGTTCGCAGAGCAGCCGGAAACTGGTTGGCATTTGAATTGCCTCCATTGTTTTATATCAGCACATTGGTTATCGCATTAAGTAGTCTAACACTTATCTTTGCCGAAAGGAGTTTTAAACAACAGAACAGGACAGTTTATAAAAACCTTCTAGGGTTAACTTTATTTTTAGGTATTGTTTTCGTCATTTTGCAATATGCTGCATGGATGCAACTAGCGGGTTATGGGATATTATTAAGAGGTAACCCTTCCGGCTCCTTTGTTTATGTTATTTCAGGGCTACATGCAGCACACGTTTTGGGAGGGATTTTGTTTTTAACGATTTTCTATCTAAAAGCATTGCCTAAACTTGATCCGGTAAAAGAGCTTTTAGAAGATATAAATACTGAAAAAAACTTGCCAATTGAAATGTTATCTGCATACTGGCACTTTGTAGGAATTCTTTGGGTCTATTTACTCGTATTTTTTTATTATTTTAGGTAAATTTGCCCGCTCGCAAGAGTAGCTTTGATTTTGAAAATGAAATTATCGTAAATATTTAATACAATCGCAACTCAATGGCAACAGAAACGCTTACAGTAGGAGCAACTGCCCAAGAGGAATGGAAAGGTGGCAAATCCCCATTTTCGGTTAGCTATGGTAAGCTAATGATGTGGTATTTTTTGGTTTCGGATGCCTTCACCTTTTCAGCTCTGCTCATTTCCTATGGCGCAATAAGGTTTAGTAGCGACACATGGGCTGACCCAAACGTTGTTTTTAACTCAATGCCTTTTTTAGAGGGATGGAATATCCCATTAGGCTTTGTTAGTATAATGACCTTCATACTCATTTTGAGCAGTGTGTTTGTCGTTCGTGCAGTGCAAGAAGGGCACATGATGAACCAAAACGGTGTTGCGAAGTGGATGTTCTTAGGGATATTAGGAGGTGCTGCCTTTTTGGGTTGTCAGGCATGGGAATGGACGCACTTAATAGGTCATGGCACCACCCTTTACCACAACCCACACGGACCGCCTGCCTTCGGGCAATTGTTTTTCCTTATTACCGGATTCCACGGCTTCCACGTTTTTTCAGGAGTGGTTATCAACATCATCATTTTCGTACAGGCCATGCGGGGGGTTTACCAACGTAGAGGACACTATGAAATGGTAGAAAAGGTGGGACTTTATTGGCACTTTGTAGATTTGGTTTGGGTATTTGTATTCTTAGCATTCTACTTATTGTAAAACTCACTTTTTATTTTTCAATTACTGTAATTCAAAATTAGCATACAATGGCACATACTTTAGACCCTCAAGTATATAAAAGTCAAGTAAATGCAGTCTATAGAGCTACTGTTTGGCTTGGCATCATCACCATAGTAGAAGTTGCTGCTGCATTGGTATGGATGAATGTGTTCAAAGATGGCGGAGGACCAAGAATGTTACTCAATAGCTTTTTTATATTGGCAAGTTTGTTGAAAGCCTACTTTATTGTTGGTGAGTTTATGCACATACGCTACGAAACTCGTGCATTAACCATTACAATTCTAGCTCCTACATTTTTCCTGATTTGGTTTATCATAGCCTTTTTATGGGAAGGTCAGGAATGGTTGAACAATAAAGCAGACGGTCAATTTATTAAAGAAGAAATTCGCGCACCTCACCATAATGGCGAACAAGATTCGCACGGAGAAAGCCATGACAATAAAGCCGGTGGTCATTAAGTCGAGTTAAGTTTTAAGTAGTCTTTGTTTTCATAAACAATTGCGCCATTGTAACGGTTAATGTTTAACTGTAACAATGGCGCAATTGTTTCTCTAAGCAACACTCATTGAGGGAGCGAACCAAGTTGCTTTGTCATTCTCTATAAAAATCAGTTTCGTGAAGTCAAAAACAATCGGGTTATTCATTGCCATATTAGTTCCGGTAGCATTTTTCCTGTTTTTCGATCACTTTGATTATTTTCAAGCACAAGGGCGCAAAAATATACCCAAAATACCCCGTTTTGGTGCTTTAGAAGCCGATAATGACCAACCTAACCGGATACGGATTGATGAGGTCAATTGGCATACTATTCCCCCTTTTGAATTTAAAGCACATAACGGTGAGAAAATCAATAACCTTACTGTTAAAGACAAAATTTTTGTCGCCGATTTTTTCTTTACCAAGTGCCTAGGAATATGCCCCAAAATGACCTCTCAACTTCAACGAGTTCAAAAGGAGTTTGAAAGAGATCCCGATTTAATTATCCTCTCTCATACTGTTGACCCCGAACGCGATACAATTGAAGCACTCGCTGCTTATGCGAATATGTATGAAGCGGATTCTTCTAAATGGTTTTTTCTTACAGGAACAAAACCCGATTTGTATCAAATTGCCAGAAAGGGGTATTTTGTTACGGCAACAGAAGGAGATGGGAGTTCGGAAGATTTTATTCATACCGAAAAGTTTGTTTTAATAGATAAGACAGGAGTCATTCGTGGGTATTATGACGGAACTGACAGTATAGCCGTCAACAAACTCATGACCGATATTAAGATACTTCAACTGGATAGCAACCCGAATAAAAAAAACGAAATGGTGCTCGACAGAAAACGCAGTGCCGCAGAAGCGGAAAGTCGTAACGAAAAGAACAAGAAGTAGTCAGTAGTGCCAAGTAAATTACAATCCTTAAGAAAACTGCAATCAAAGTATGGGTTCTCCAATTTTACCTGCTAATGAACAATTCTGGGCCAAACTAATCGTAATTGTTTCAGTAACCGTTCCGGTACTTGTCGCCATTTTATTCAGGTTGCCGCAATTAGATATTCAATTGCCATTCGACGTCATGTTATTACCAAAACTACATGCTGTCATCAATGCAACTGTTACCGTGTTGTTGTTATCAAGTTTCTACTTTATAAAAAGGAAACAAATCAAACCCCACAAAATTTGCAATATAACGGCACTTGTATTATCGGCTCTTTTTCTGGTATCATACGTCACCTATCATGCTTTGACCGAATCAACTAAGTATGGTGGGGAAGGGGTTGTTAAGTATGTTTACTATTTTATTTTACTCACCCATATTGTTTTGGCGGCTCTCATTTTACCGCTCATCTTGTTTACCTTTCTGAGGGCTTTTTCCGGAAAATTTACCCAACATCGCCGTATTGCACGATGGACAATGCCGCTTTGGTTATATGTTTCAGTAACAGGGGTAATTGTGTATCTGATGATTTCTCCTTATTATTAAACCGCCTCTTTATGCAAAAAGAAGTTGCAGATATTACCATTGCGCAAATGCAGCAATTAGTGGATGAGTGGATAAGCAGGGTAGGAGTTCGTTATTACAACGAACTGACTAATATGGCAATTTTAACAGAGGAGGTCGGAGAGGTAGCACGAATCATTGCCCGGCAATATGGGGAGCAGTCTTTTAAAGAAAGCGAGGGGCAGCCCAATTTGGCCGATGAACTGGCCGATGTGCTGTTTGTTTTGGTGTGCATTGCTAATCAAACAGGTGTAAACCTAACTCAGGCATTACAAAAAAACATGGAGAAGAAGACCAAACGCGATGCATCCCGACACACTAATAACCCCAAGCTGCATTAATTCTACTTTTGCAAAGTTGGCAAGTTAATTATGGGGTAACAACAAAATTTACTTTTTCGCAGTGGTGAGGGGAAAAGATTATTACGTACCTTGCAATACTTAAATGCAATAAACATGGAAATAAGTGCTCAAAAAGTGATTTCAAATCACGTTTCTTGGTCAGTAGCGGCGGGTTTGTTGCCGGTTCCTATTCTTGATTTTGGATTGGTAACCGCTTTGCAATTGGATATGATAAAACGCCTTTGCGAAGTGTATAACATTCCCTACCAACATTCCGAAGCTAAAACGCGGGTGATAGCAGTAATGGGTGGGATGACCCCGCGCTTGATGAGTAGCCTTATTAAGGTGATTCCGTTCATAGGCTCTGTAACGGGAGCTGTGGCAATGCCTTTACTTTCCGGCGCAAGCACGTTTGCCGTAGGACAGGTTTTGGCAAAGCATTTTAAAGAAGGCGGCACACTCGAAAACTTTGAGATTTCAAAATTTACCGACTATTACCGTCAAATGCAGGTGCAAGGGAAAGAATTGGCTCAGTTGTTTGCCGACCAAATGAAAGCGGTAGAAGACACCACTTCAATGAATGATATAGAACGGTTAAAGAAACAAGGCTTTATTACCAACGAAGAATATGAGCGCATCAAAAAGCGTTGGAATGAGCAAGTGAAAATAACGCTTAAAATCAATTAAAAAGGTTGCGTCCTTGTTCAGTAACGCAACCTTCTTCTGTTTATATTCTTCCCACAAAAAATAACTTAGTGGCTTAAACGCTACCCTAAGAACAATGTCATTTGTTCAAGCACTACCCTACATTAGCTGATTTAAGCTGAAAACGAAGTTCCGCAACCACAGGTGGACGTGGCATTAGGGTTGTTAAATACAAAGCCACGATTATTGAGGTCGTTTAAGTAGTCTATTTCCATACCTAAAAGGTACATGCCGTGTGCTCGATTCATAAAGATGCGCACCCCTTCAATATCAAACTCTTCGTCTCCTTCTTTTTTGACATCAAAGCCTAAGATATAAGTTAGTCCCGAACAACCGCCACCGTTTACGCCGATGCGTAGGCCATGGTCTTGGGGGATTTCTTTTTCGTAAACTAAGGTTTTGATTTCGTTGATAGCACCTTTTGTAAATTTAATGGGTGCGATTTCCACTTCCGTGGTAGTGATATGTTCGTTCATGGTGTATTGTTTTGGTCTGTTTTGTGAGTAAAGTTAGACAATTTTTTTCTACCGGAAATCAAGAAATACCAGATTTGGGCTATTATTAACTCTTCGTGGGATAAAACATATTTGGGTTATACAAAGTTCACGCTGTTACATTCCTAAACCAAGTCCGAATACTGAAGACTTTACAGTCATTTTTTACTAAAGCAAAGTTTTGGCGATGTTTGTAAAACAAAAACTAATGCAAGTACCGGAACTAAGTTAAAAGACGATTATAGGCTTCAAGTAAACAATGCCGACTTTAGCATCTAAGACCCCTCAACATTGCTATTTATCCGAATGCTTCTGTGGAAGTCATAGGCGGGTTGCTATTTATCCGAATGCTTCTGTGGAAGTCATAGGCGGGTTGCTATTTTTCCGAATGCTTCTGTGGAAGTCATAGGCGGGTTGCTATTTTTCCGAATGCTTCTGTGGGAGTTACAGGAGGATTGGATTGTAATCTAACGCTGTTTTATATCATAGTACAGCGTTGTTGGTTTTACCAATCCCAATTGATACCCAAAAACTTCTTGACTGCCGATAAACAATTATCGCAAGAGGGTTATTGATAGTCATTCTCTTAAACGTTTCGATTTAAGCATAAGCGTTGTGTTTACATGCTTGTTCATCACAATTTGGGGCAACTTCAAAAAGTGGAATAATTATTGCTTACTGATTGCATAGTAACAAGCAACGTCTTATCAAGTAAGCAATATAACAAGTAATGAAAAATACATCTGCTATGAGCAAACGGTTTACCTTAGCGGTTTATACATTGGCTTTAGTGCTCATGCACACTATTTGGTGCATCGGACAAGTCAGTAATCCTTCCACCTACGATTTGCGCTTTAACAATGGTCAAGGGGGGTGTGGCAGCAGCAATTTTTGTATAGACATACAAATCAAAGCAGCCGCAGGAGCACCCAATTTCGCATTGGGTTCTCATACAATTTGGTTTAATTACAACAAGTCGGTGGTTAATAACCCTGCTTATACCTCATTAAATTTCAATTCGGCTACTACCTGTAGTATAGCGGGAGTGGTGAATTACAACCCCTACCTGAATACGGCATTTAACTTTTCGGAATCGGGGTCGGAGGGCGAAGCAAATTTTACCACCTTGCTCAATGCGTTTACTGCTGGTTTTGAGTGTCCGGTAGTGAGTAATTCTAGCTGGGTTACGATGGGCACTGTTTGTTTTAATGTGATAAACCAATCAGGTAATCCTAACTTGTATTTTAGTCCGCAATTTACTTTGATAAACATGAGTAACAATCAGCCTCAACACAATCAGGGTACTTTGAGTACACAAACGAGTTTGTCTGGCGGCACTTCGGGTAATCCCGGAACACCTTCCTTTAGCAACACTAATGTTTGTGGAGGCGAAACTATCAATTTTTCTACAACCGGATATTCGGTTGGTGCCGGCTATTATGCGGGGTTAATAGTAACCAATAGTGCTTCTATTAACTCATCTGCGAGTTTTTTGGCTGCAACCAAATATCTTGCTTCCGGTTCACCAAGTGCTAGTGCGTTTAATGGGCCGCCAACCGGCACCGGATTTCCGGTCAATACGCCCTTGTATGTCTATTCATTTATAGGGTCGGGCAATGGCAGTGTTTTACAAATTGACCCATCTTGTTTTAGTGTCAGTACGCCTGCCGGTCCGTTTGTTGTTTTGCAAAGCATACTCACTGCACCTAGTAGCTATGCCTGTTTGGGTGGTGGAAATGCCGCATTAAACGTTGTGGCAGTTGGTGGAATGCCGGCCTATAATAACCCATCTCAAAAATTTTCCGTTACAGTTCAAAACGCTACTTATGGCGGTCCAAGTTTGGTCAGTAATAATCAAATAGTCAGTATTACCGTTACCAACGGGGTGCCATGGACGGTTACCTTTACGGATAGCGATGGCTGTCAAGGCGTGGCTACCGGCACGTTTGTCGAAGCGACGGTTTGTGGTGTATGTCCTGCCGAAGCAGGTTCGGTATCGGTCAATAAGCAATTCGTTTGTTGGGAAGAATCTATTCAATTAACCGCATCAGGTTATACTTTAGGGAATACTTCAACCGGATATGTTGGTTTGTTGGTTACACCGGATGCCACGTTTACCGACTTAATGAATGATGAGAAATACGGATTGTATGCCGGGGCTACGGCTTCGCATGTGAACAATGAACTATCGGAAATAAATCAAACACTCTATGCCCATTCCTTTATTGGAGAGGGTAGTCCTTTTTCGTATAACCCGAATTGCTTTGACCTCAGTAATCCTTCGGCTTCATTTGTGTTATTGGGGCCGATTATGGTCAATGGGAATAACCAGTTTACTTATAACTGCAATGCCAACCAAACGGCTACTATTGCAATGGCACCTTCCGGAAGTATGCCGGCTTATAGTCCTGCTAACGAAAAGTTTACCGTAACTGTGGGCGGTAGTGCTACATATAGTGGCCCTGCTCTGGTGAATAATGGTCAATCGGTGAACTTTATAATTGCCAATGGAGCATGGTCGGTAACTTTTACCGATAGTAAGGGTTGCTCGTTTGTGGTGAGTGAAACGTTTAACAGTGCTACTTGTGGTGGTGTATGTAATGTAGATGCGGGGGTAGCCTCTCGCTCAAAGAATTACGTTTGCTGGGGTGACCCAATCACATTTAGTGCAAGCGGCTACACTTTGGGGGGAGCCAGTTCCTATATCGGATTGGCGGTAACTCCGAGTAGCGGGTTAACTTCGCTGACCGGTGCAACGATTACACACTTGTTTCAAGGCCCAAGTCATGTGTTTACCAATAATCAATTAAACTCGCTCAATCAACCTTTATACCTCTATTCTTTCATTGGTGAAGGGGCTTCTTTGGGAGGTTTCAACCCAAACTGTACCGATATCAGTGCGCCTACTGCTTCATTTGTATTGCTGCAACAAGTTGTGGCTGCAAAATCGGCTTATGTTTGCGCGGGCGGTGGTGCTACAGCACAAGTAGGGGTGGCTGCTAACGGAGGAATGCCATTATACCAGTCGGGGCAACAATTTACGGTGAGTGTCAGCAACGCCACCTATACGGGTCCTTCAACAGTTGCAAATGGGGTCACTATTTCCTTAACGGTTAATAACGGGGCGACATGGAGCGTTACGTTTACCGACTCGCAAGGCTGCTCGGCAACTATCAGCGACACCTTTAATGCTTCTTTGTCTTGTCCTGCTTGCAGTAATGCCAATGCCGGTGTTGACCAATCTATTTGCGAAACGACTGCTACGCTTGCTGCACAAGCAGCACCTGCCGGTGGTTCGGGTGTTTGGTCGGTCGTTCCGGGTTTTGGAACGGGTTCATTTGTGAACAGCAGTAGCCCAACCACATCTGTTAATGGATTGTCTTTGGGCTTCAACAAATTAGTATGGTCAATTTCTCAACCATCTTGTTCTATTTCACGAGATACGGTGATCATCAATGTATTAACAGGGGCTGCATGTGGCTGTTGCCAGAATTTCAGTGCAGTTGTTTCAGCCGAAAATGCCTCTTGCGGCATGGCAAATGGAAATATATCCGTAGAGATAAGTGGCGGTGCGGGTAATTATTCGGGAGCTTTGGTGAATGCTGTTACAGGAGCAACTGTAGCCAATCCACAGGCAGTTCCGGCGGGTATTTATCAGGTAACGATTACCGATACCGGTTGTGGCTGTACGCCGATTACCCAAATCGTACAAGTTTATGAAGATGAACCCAACTTTGGCGTGCAAACTTCAGTGGTCAATGTGAACGATTGTGAGGATGTCAATTCGGGGCAAATCTGCTTTAATTTTAGCGGAGGAGGCACACCGCCTTATTTCGTTTCTTTAAATGGCATTCAATACGGACCCTACAACACAGGTTCACATTGCATACAAAGCCTGTCGCCCGGCAGCTACGAAATATCGGTCAGCGATGCCAACGATTGTGCAAAAGAGGTTGCACCGGTATCAATTATACAAACAGCCTCTTGCAATGGTTGTACCAATGCTAACCTGCTGGTACAGAGCAATATATTGCCTACTAATTGCGGGATAGCTACCGGTCAAATTTGTTTAATGGTCTCCGGAGGCGCATCGCCATATTCTTTAACTGACGGAACCATCTTGACCGAGGGGCAGCAATCTTGTATTACCGGACTTTCAGCCAGCACCTACAATTTTACCGTAACCGACTCAAATGGCTGCACTGCTTCACATACGGCTACGGTTACGCAACCAACAAGTATTAACGCAGTTTCTACTGTGCAAAACGCAGGCTGTGGCTCAAACAATGGTAGTTTTTGCCTAACCATATCCGGCGGAACAGGACCTTACAGCGTCACTTCTACGGGTGAAGATTTCGGAACATTTACCAATAATCAACAAAAATGCGTCGGTGATTTACCCCCCGGTTTGTATGTGCTGACGATTACCGATGCCGCCACCAATTGCAGCGTTACGGAAACGGTGGGTATCGGTCAGCAAAACAATAATATCATGACGACC
The DNA here is from genome assembly GCA_937907475.1 of uncultured Bacteroidota bacterium. Taxonomy (GTDB): domain Bacteria; phylum Bacteroidota; class Bacteroidia; order Chitinophagales; family UBA2359; genus UBA2359. Next base: position 26,936 of record CALCIK010000046.1, read on the forward strand.
TTACAAGCTACGGCAGCAACTTGCTCGTCAAGCGGTGGGGTTTGTCTTACTTTTTCCGGAGGCAGCGCGCCTTATACGGTATCGGGTGTAACGGCTATTACCGGTAATTTTGCACAAGGGCAGGAACGCTGTTTTGGTGGATTAGCTCCCGGTGCTTACAACTATACCGTAACCGACAACAACGGATGTAGCAAAAACGGCTCATTTAACATTGACAATACGCCAAGTTCGGTTAACATCACTACTGTCACGACCAATGCTACTTGTCAAAGTCAAGGTTCGGTTTGTATCACCGTGGGTGGTGGTACTGCTCCTTATTCCGTTTCAGGCGTAGCGGGCATAAGCACTACTTTCAATAATGGCGTACAGCAATGTTTTAACCTTTCAGGCAATACTTATACGATTACAATGACCGATGCGAATGGTTGCGTTGGGTCAAAAACCTTTACCATTAACCAAACCAACAATTCAGTGAACGTGAACTTGAGCACTACTCCGGCAGGTTGTAACGGTTCGGGTGGCTTTTGTGTGAGTTTTAACGGTGGAACTGCTCCCTATACCGTTTCTGGATTAACCATGCTCAATGGCAGCTACGCTCAAAATCAACAGCAATGTGTGGACGGGTTGGCAGCAGGGGCTTACAATTTTACTGTTACTGATGCTCAAGGTTGTACCAAACAACATAGTTTCAATATTACAGGAGCTTCATCGGGAATCGGTGCGTCGGTACAAACGACTAACCCGAGTTGTAGCGGTGCCGATGGGATAGTATGCTTCAATCTATCAGGCGGAACGCCCCCATACCAAATCACCGGCAGTTCGGGTGACAACTACGGTACCGGATTTGGTGCCGGGCAAAACTGTGTGCAAGGGTTTTCAGCAGGTGCTTTTAGTTTTAACATTATTGACGGACAAGGCTGCTCGGTTACGGCAACGGCAGTACTCCAAGCGGCTACCGGTTGCGAAGAACCCGAAGACTGCGAAACCGTATTATTTGATTGCAGTCCGGCTGGTGCTGTTTATAATACCTGCCCCGATTTCTGCCAACTTAGTGGAAGTTATGAAATCATTCTGATTAATCCCGGCAGTAGCGGAAACGCCACGATAACCAATGCCGGCACTTGCATGAGTTTTCAGCCCAATACAGGATTTAATGGTTTGGCAACGATTTACCTTATTGCTTGCACATCTCCGACTGTTTGCGAAACAATTGCTTTGAAACTAACGGTCGGTGCTTGTGGTCAATCTCCAACTGCTGTTGCCGATGCCTTTGCCATCAATCAAGGAACATTGACTTGTATGAATGTGTTGGCAAACGACTACGATGTGGATGGTAGTCCCTTTAGTGTAGGCACATTTACCCAACCCGCTCACGGGTCGGTTACCCTGAATGCAACCACCGGTGAATTGTGTTATCAGCCTGATACGGGCTATTCCGGTTCAGATTCTTTTACTTATACCGCCTGTGATGCCACCGGCTGTAATACGGCAACCGTTTCGCTCAACGTACTGTCGGGCAGCAGTACTACGGTTTGTGATAATCCCGCCAATGAGGGCACTATTTGTACCCTACCCGTTACGCCGGTTAATATCTGTGTGTCTTTTTGCAACCTCAATTCGACTGCTGCTATTACCGAGGTGAGCAGTACATTTGTGAGTGGGTTGGCTATTCAATCCGCCAATTGTGTGCAATATACCCCGCTGCCCGGACAAACAGGTGGTAATTCCCTCACCATAAAAGCCTGCGACAATACCGGTAATTGCGAATTGATTTACATTACGGTTCAAGTGGATGCAAATTGTGGCAGCCAAACTTGCAGCAATCCTACCAACCTTTGCACAACGCCGATGACCCCGATTGAGTTTTGTGTTGAATTTTGCAATATAAATGGCGATGCAGTCATACAAGAGATAATCACCACTTTTAATTGCGGGATTTTGTTGACAGGAGATAACTGCATTATTTATACCCCACTACCCGGTTTCTTGGGTACCGAAATGATGGAAATTATTGGATGTAACAGCACAGGACAATGCGAAACGATTGTGATACCGATATTGGTTGCCGAAACCTGTGTCGTAGATCCGGAACCCTGTGAAAACCCAGATAACCTTTGTACCACTTTTATCACTCCAATAGAGTTTTGTATCAACTTCTGTGATTTGAACGAAACCGCTGTGATTACCGAAGTACATCCTACCTACGATTGTGGTATTGTGTTGTTGGGCGACAATTGTGTTCAATACACCCCGCTACCAGGATATGTAGGCTTAGATGTAATCACCGTCATCGGCTGCGACGATACAGGGGCTTGTCAAACCATTTTGGTAAATGTAAATGTGGCAGAAACGTGTGGGCCTGTGAATGACCCACCGGTGGCGATAGACGATTCGACCACGACACCATTTAACACGCCTGTAACCATCGCAGTATTGGTCAATGACAGCGACCCGAATGGCGACCCCATAATCATTACCGCATTTACCCAACCTATCAGTGGCGGCACGGTTACGCTCGTAGGCAACAATTTTGTGTTTACCCCTACTCCGGGTTTTTCGGGAACAGTTATTTTCAACTATACGATATGCGACCCTGCCGGGCTTTGCGATGCAGCAATCGTTACAGTAGTCATTGAAGAAGAGCCACCTTGCATTAACCCCGACAATCTTTGTACTGAACCAATGACTCCATTGGAAGTATGTGTTACGTTTTGCGACCTTAACGAAACGGCACAAGTAACAGGCATCACCGCCACGTTCAATTGTGGGTTAACGATACTTCCGACACAAGGCTGCATTCAGTATATCCCACTACCGGGCTTCTTTGGCCCTGAAGTATTGGCCATTACCGGTTGCGATAATACCGGAGCATGTCAAACCATTTATGTCAATGTAGTAGTGCAAACCGATTGCGGTACTCCGGTCAACAATCCGCCTGTTGCGGTAGATGACTCCGTTACTACACCGGAAAATACACCCGTTAATATCATCGTACTCACAAACGACTCAGACCCGGATGGCGATGTTATCACGATTACCGCCTCAACTCCACCTGCTCATGGCGTGATTACTCCTAACGGCAGTGGCAACGGTTTTATCTATACGCCTAATAACGGCTACGTAGGGTTTGATACGTTTACTTATCAAATATGCGACCCCGAAGGCTTATGCGATATTGCAACGGTTACCATAGAAATCATTAGCGATTGCCCAACCGGGCCTCCTGTTTTTGTATGTGCGGAGCCGATGATTCCGAGCATTATTTGTCCCGAGTTTTGTAATATAGACCCTGAAGACGGCATCACCATCATCAGCGTTACTGCGACCTTTAATTGTGGCGTTAACTTGTTGGACGATGGCTGTATTCAATACACCCCACTGCCCGGTTATACCGGACAAGACTCCCTCATTATCATCGGTTGCAACAGTTTAGGAGTGTGCGATACAACAGTTGTCTATTCATTTGTGAGTTGTGCTGCCCCAATTGCCTTCCCCGACAATGCTACCACCCCGAACACACAACCCGTAACTATTGACGTATTGGCCAATGACATCGGAATTTGTAGCGAAGACATAGTGGTTACGGTAGTTAGCCAACCCACCAACGGAACAGCCTCGGTTAATGCTAATAATGAAGTGGTTTATACGCCGCCTGCCGGCTTTACGGGTGTGGTAACGTTTAACTATACAGTTTGCGACCTTTGCAGTGCGACAGCTTGTGATAACACGACTGTTACCGTAATTGTAACCGGTGGCGGACCGAACCCGGAAGTGGATGCCCAACCCGATGTGGTGCAAACGCCGTTTAATACGCCTATTCAAATCAATGTAATGGCGAACGACTTTGGTGCCAACCTCATCATCAGCAGCTTTACCCAGCCCGCAAACGGTACGGTGATTTATTCGCCCGATGGCACACAGGTCATTTATACACCGAATACGGGTTTTTCGGGAGTTGATTACTTCTTCTATACTTTATGCGATAACGTGGCCAATATTTGCGAAACGACTATTGTATCGGTTACGGTGTTGCCCGAAGGTAATCCCAATTTACCGCCTACTGCTAACAACGATGTAGCCGTAACGCCGGTGAATACTCCGATAACCATTCCTGTTTTGGTGAACGATAGCGACCCCGAAGGGCAACCGCTGACCGTAACCTTTGTTACAAATCCTCCTAACGGAACAGCTACGATTGTAGGCAATCAAGTATTATACACACCAGACCCGGGTTTCACCGGCGTGGATAGCTTCCTGTATGTGATTTGCGATGCCGGAACGCCTACGCTTTGCGATACCGCTATGGTGGGCGTAACAGTCGGTTTACCACCTTACCCCAATAGCCCTCCCGTAGCGGTGCCCGATGAGGCTTTTACCGATGCAGGAACTCCTGTTACCATTAACATCTTGGGGAATGACTTTGACCCGGACGGCGACCCTCTGACGGTTTCAATCGGGTCTGACCCTGCGAATGGCACAGTATCGCTTACTACTGACAATACAGCCATTTACACACCCAATCCCGGCTTTACCGGAATTGACTACTTTACTTATATCATCTGCGATGATGGGATGCCTTCTCTTTGCGATACGACTTGGGTATCTATCCAAGTGGGTTCGGCCGGGGTTCCTCCGGTAGCGGCTGACGATGACGTGTGTATCGGAATAAACGAACCTGTTGAGGTCTTTGTGTTAAATAATGATTTTGATGCTGATGGCGGACTCCTGCTCATCACCATAATCACTTCGCCCACCAATGGACAGGCATTTGTAAGTATTTCCGGCAACTCTATTGCCTATATACCAACTATCGGCTTCCAAGGGGTGGATGTGTTTGACTACCAAATATGTGACCCTACCGGACAATGTGATACTGCAACAGTAACGGTTTATGTGGATGCCGGCATTTCACTTCAACCCGATATATATTTCGTTACCCAAAACGGGTCGGTATTGATGCCGGTATTGGACAATGACCTAGGTGCACAATTGACCATTACAAGTTTTACCCAACCTGCACATGGATTGGTTGTTGCTGATGGTAATACCTTAGCCTATCTCCCCAATGCCGATTATATCGGACAGGATTATTTCTTTTATACCGCCTGCGATTGTGCAGGGGAATGTCAGGAAACGATAGTTGCACTGATTGTCATTCCAAGTGCGGTAGGCAATCAGCCTCCGATTGCGAACAACGATTACGCCACGACACCCATCAACACCTCGGTGGATATTCCGGTATTGGACAACGATAGCGACCCCAACGGCGACCCCATCATCGTTACCGGTATTTTTGATGCGCCCGATCCCGTTTTGGTCGGAACACCGGAGATTGCCCCCGATGGACTAAGCATTATTTTTACTCCCGTTGATGGCTTTGAAGGGTGTACCATGTTTGGTTATATCGTATGCGATAACGGCAATCCGGCACTTTGCGACTCGGCTTATGTAGCAGTAGGAGTGGGGAATACTGATTGCCTCAACCTGCCACCTTTGGCACAGCCCGATACTGTTACGACTTTACTCAACACGCCCATTATTATCAGTGTCTTAGACAACGACAGCGATCCAAATGGCGATTTGCTCACCGTAACCGTTGCCTCTGTTCCCTTAAACGGAACAGCGACTATCAACCCCGATAATACCGTTACTTATACACCCAATCCGGGTTATTTGGGAATTGATTACTTCGTTTATATTATTTGCGATGACGGGACACCTTCATTGTGCGATACCAGCTATGTCATCGTTAACATAAATCCTGTTGCTGTTTTGGCGCAGCCCGATATTTACTATACGAATGTAAACGTGCCTATTACCGAAAATATCATGGTCAATGACTTTGGCGATGGCATCTTTATTGCCGGGGTCAGCACTCCGCCCGATAACGGAACTTTGAGCATAGACAATGCCATTACCGGCATCATTACCTATACGCCCAATACAGATTTTGTCGGAACCGACTATTTTGAATATGTTATTTGCAACAGCCCGACCAATTGCGATACCACGTTGGTTACTGTGATAGTGCTGCCGCCCGGCACAACCAATTTGCCTCCTGTGGCGGTGAATGATGTAACGACCACGCCGGTCAATACGCAGGTCTGTGTACCGGTATTGGTAAACGACTTTGACCCACTGGGTGGGGCTACCATATTCCTGACCACATTTGAAACGACTTCGGTAAATGGCGGCACCATCTTACAATCGGGCAACCAATTGTGTTATACGCCACCCACTGACTTCATCGGATTGGACAGCCTCACTTATGTTATTTGCGACAACGGTACTCCTGTGTTGTGCGATACGGGTACAGTGGTCATTACCGTTGGCCCGGGTGGGGTGAACAACCCACCCTTAGCGGTAGATGACGACTATATCACCTCCCAAGATACACCCATAACCGTCAATATTTTGGCAAACGACAGCGACCCCGATGGCGACCTGTTTGTGATTACCTTCCTTTCAGACCCCATGTTTGGAACGGTTGTAGATGCCGGCGGCGGGAATATAACTTACTCCCCCGACCCCGGTGCTACCGGAATTGACTTCTTCTCTTATATCATTTGCGACAATGGTTCGCCCTCGCTTTGCGATACGGCTTATGTAACCATTACCATCAACCCCGGACCACCCATTCCATTCGAGGTACAGCCCGATATTGCGGTTACCGCACCGGTTACTCCTGTGGTGATTGACATTTTGGACAATGACCTTGGCAATCCGTTACCGGCTACCATCGTTGTGCTCGATAATCCCGATTTAGGTATTGTAACGATTGACCTTATCACCGGTTTGGCTACTTATACGCCAAATGCCGGAGAGCAGGATACGACCGACTACTTTGTCTATCAGGTTTGTAATGCTGCGGGACTTTGCGACTCTACTTTGGTAACCATCATCATCCTGCCGCTTGATGTAACCAACGAATGTCCACATGCAGGCAACGATACCGCCTTTACCCCTGAAGATACGCAAGTTTGCATCAACGTGCTTGCCAACGACTCAGACGCATTTGGTGGCACTATTCTGGCATTGGTTACTTTTGAACAACCTGCAAATGGCACGGTGGTGTTCCAACCCGATAGCACCCTTTGCTATCAGCCCAACGCCGGGTTCTGTGGTTTGGATAGCTTTACTTACGTCATTTGCGACAATGGCTTGGCTGTCTGTTGCGACACCGCTACCGTAGTGGTCAATGTTTGTTCAGCCATCCCAAGCAATAACCCGCCGATTGCAGAAAATGATGCTTCCTTCACCGATTTCGATGTGCCGGTGGTCATCAACATTTTGGCAAACGACAGCGATCCCGATGGAGATGCCATCACCGTTACGTTTATCTCCGAACCCTGTGGAATGGTTACCCTAAACTCCGATGGATTATCTGTTACTTATACCCCCCTACCGGGTTGCGGACCTGTTGATTACTTCTCTTATGTGATTTGTGATAACGGCTCTCCGGTACTTTGCGATACGGCTTATGTAACCATCACCATCATTGGCCCACCGCCACCGGACTTTACCATTACAGAAACTACCCCCGAAGACACGCCCATAACGATTTGCGTAACCGACCCCATCTATGGTCTTGACTTTGGCGACTTGGTGCCTTCTGTCGTGGTGGTAGATACGCCCGCTCAAAACGGAACCGTTACCGCTGCCGGAGCAACTTGCATCACCTACACACCCGACCCCGATTTTTGCGGAGACGATACCTTTATTCTCAACGTTTGCGATGAGTTGGGTGAATGTGTTCAGGTAACAGTTTTAATGACCGTTACCTGTGTGCCCGATGCCCCCGTTGCCATAGACGATGCGGCGACTACGCCCGAAAATACTTCGGTAACCATTCCCGTTTTGGACAACGACTTCGATCCCGATGACCTCACCAATCCCGATGCCATTGTGCTGATGGAGATAGTGGACGACCCTGCAAACGGCACAGCCGTCATCAACGGCAACAACATAGATTATACGCCAAATGTCGGCTTCACCGGCTGCGACACGTTTAGTTACGTCATCCAGGCCATTGACGATTTGCTGACCGATACTGCTCAGGTGGTTGTTTGTATAACACCCGACACCACAGCCCAAATCATCGTAATTGCCTTAAACGACAGCACCGAAACGCTGCTCAATACGCCCGTAACAATTGCGGTTTTGGGCAACGACACTTACCCTAACGAAGGGCTTGTAACCGTCAGCATCCTGACCAACCCACTCAATGGTTTTGCCACACCAACAGAACAAAGTCCCAACAACTGGGTTGTCAACTACACCCCCAATACCGGCTTTACCGGAGAGGACTCGCTGCAATACGTGCTCTGCGAAACCCCAACGGGCAGTACGGAAGCAGTTTGCGATACGGCATGGGTATTCATCAACGTGGCAAGTTGTGAACTCATTTTTGCCTCCGGCTTCTCGCCCAATGACGATGGCGTAAACGATAACTATGTCATCAGCAACTTAGACAACCTAAGCGAGTGTTTCGCAAATGCCGAAACCGAGATGATGATCTTTAACCGATGGGGCGATGTGGTCTATAAACAACTGAACTATTCCAACGCCAACCCATGGGACGGCACTTGGTTCACCAACGGCGAACCCGTACCCGATGCCACGTATTTCTACTATTTTGTAGTCCGAAATACAGAGCAAGGCGAACTTTTTAGAAAGCAAGGTTATATTGAACTGCACAGATAAGACAAAGGCTTTGATACTACAAACCCCCGTTGCCGTTTTGGTTTCGGGGGTTTTTTATGAATGCCTTCTAAGGTACAATGCCATGCCGTTGTCTGTGTCCCCACAGACGACCAAATGGTGGCGGCGTGGACAAAGGCGGCAATAACGGCGGTTGATGGGGACACAGACGACAAAATGGATATGGTTGATGTGGGCGGTGGATAAATAATGGTGTTTTATTGGTAAATCAAAACTGCTTATATTTGCATTTTGGCAGTAGTGGAGACAATTGACTACTGTAAACATTGGCGAGCAAGTATTGAGTGAAATATAGCGGAAAAAAGTTTTAAAAATAGGGTATAGAAGTAAGTGTAATAAAAATGAAAAAGCTAACTAGCAATGATTAGATCTATTGAAGCATTTTTAAGAGGTACAATAGGAATAACTATAGGTTTAATTCCTGCCAAATATTTCTTTGACAGTATACCTTTAATCATAATTATTGCTGGAATAGGTGGAGTAATTGGTGAAATAATTATCCCCAAGTTAATAGCAAAAATTAACATTGAACATGGTGTTGATTCCAAACCAACAACCATTATATTTAAATTAATTTTTGGCTTGATTGTATCAATAGCTTTTACTTTGGCATGTTTTCAAATTTACATGACTTATGATAAATATGAATATGGTCAAAAGTTAAGGGTGGTTTCATTTGCAAATATAAGAATGAATGAAAAACCATTCTTTAAAGGGAATACAAATAAATTAATTAAAGTGCTTCAAGCAGGAGAAGTAGTGACTTATATAGCAAAGCAGCCAAGAAGGCTTGCAAGAAGGACAAACATGAAATACTACTTAGATTTTTGGAGGGAAGTGAAAACAAAAGACGGAAAACATGGATGGGTTTATGGGGCGTATTTGCAGGATATATAAACTTATTATTGATAATGTGAGAGCCTACTAATCTATATTATTGCGTTTGTGGGGGAGCAATTATTATTTCCTCCTTTGAATATGCCCATACAGAAAACCAAATGGGGGAATAGTGTTTAATCGACAAATTAAAACTGCCTATATTTGCATTTCGTCATTGGCGGATACGCAGTTGCCCGGATAGTCGTCTGTGGGGACACAGACAACGGCGATCGATGGGGGTTATACAAACAACGGATAGCAATGAGTGCAAAGCAAGGTTATTAAGCAAACAAAATAATAAACATAAACTGCAATTCTTATGCAATTTCCTGTTATGGAACTTGGGCAGCCGTATTTTTACACTGCCACCATTACCCAGTGGCGACATTTATTAAAGCCCGATAAATACAAAGATATAGTGGTTGATAGTTTGCGGTTTTTGGTACAACGCCAAAAAATTAATCTATATGCCTTTGTAATTATGCCCAATCATATTCACCTTATTTGGACACTATTGGCAATGAACGGAAAGGAACTGCCTAATGCCAGTTTACTGAAATATACAAGTCATACATTTTTGCACGATTTACGTCAACATCATCCGCAGGTTTTGCGGTATTTTGAGATAGAAACTACTTCGCGTCAACATCATTTTTGGCAACGAAACAGTTTGCCAATTCCGTTGTTTACCGAGGCTGTTTGGCAGCAAAAAATTGACTATATCCATACCAACCCTGTTGCCGATAAATGGCAACTCGCTGAACTTCCGCAAGAATACCGGTATTCATCGGCTAAATTTTATGAATGCGGAGTTGATGAATTTGGTATCTTAACCCATTGGAAGGAATGATGTTATAAGGGAAGGATGAAATACTGCGTTTGTCTTGGCAATACCAAAACAATACCAACCACAAACCAAGCAAGTCGAAGCATTTAAGGAATAGTAAGAGCCGGGGGCGAGTAAAAAAACCAACTACCCAACCCAAATAAAAACAACAAAAATACGGTTGACAAAGCCCCCATGCAGGTTGACAATTCGATAAAACAGGTTGACAATGCTTCATTGCAGAGGCGTTTTATCAAAAAACAAAGGGAACAAAAACCCTTGCAGGGGGGATTCGCCCACAAGCAGGGTGGTTATGTTTCATTGCAGGGGTGTTTTTGGATTAAATCGGGGGGATAGAAACTTTTGTCGGTTTGATTGTTTCAAAAACACGGGGCGTTTTACTTCTTTGCAGGGGCGTTTTGCTTCATTGCAGGGGGACTTTGGCTCTTTGCGAAGGTGCAAGGCGTTCTTGCAGGGGAGCAATTTGACCCTCAAGACACTAAAAAATGGCATTAGAAGGGGGAAATCGAAAGTTAAATTGAGCCTTTGACCGTTTCAATTTGGAGGTTGAAGGAATTTACAGGGCTTTTAACGCCTATCAATTTTAAATTGATTTTGACGTGGAATGCTTGTTTTACTGCATTAAAATAAGCGTTCTCCATCCGGGTGCATTGTTGTATAAGCCCTGTTTCATAGGTTCTAATCGGATAAATGGGGTATTGCTATAAAAAAGGCATTTTTACCACGCGGGCTTCGGTCAGTTTCCCTCTGATATCTATATATATAGTTGAACCGGCTTTGGCAAAAGCGGTTTGTACATAACCCATGCCGATGGCTTTTTGGAGCGATGGTGAAAAAGTGCCCGAGGTTACCGTTCCGATGTGGTTGCCGTTTGCATCGGCGATGGGGTAGTGGTGGCGGGGAATTCCTTTTTGTACCAATTCAAAACCAACGAGCTTTCGGGCTACTCCCGTTTGCTGTTGTGCCGATACCATATTTCTGCCAATAAAAGGCAAATCCGATTTTAGTTTGGTAATCCAACTTAATCCTGCTTCAAGTGGGGTGGTGGTATCGTCAATATCGTTCCCGTACAGGCAATAACCTTTTTCGAGGCGCAGAGTGTCTCTAGCTCCCAAACCGGCAGGCTGCAAACCCAATGGTGCTCCCTCTTTCATGATGGCTTCCCAAATTGCTGCTGCGTGTTCATCGTCAAAATAAATTTCAAAACCGCCTGCACCGGTATAGCCTGTGGCTGACACTAATATATTATCAAAACCGGCAAACTTGCCTTTTTCAAAAGTATAGTACTTCATTCCGGTTAGATCCATGTCGGTTAGGGGTTGCAGTATTTGAGCAGCCAACGGCCCCTGTATGGCCAGCAAAGCGGTTCGGTTTGAAATGTCTATCAATTCGGCACCTTCTTTGTTTTCCTGATGAATCCAGTCCCAATCTTTTTCGATATTGGAGGCATTGACCACCAACATAAAAGCATTGCCGGCAAGTTTATAAACCAACATATCGTCTGTTATGCCTCCTTGATGATTCATCAGACAGGCGTATTGAATGTTGCCTTCTTGCAGTTTTCCCGCATCGTTGCTGCTGATTTTCTGAACGAGTTGTGCCGCACCATCGCCCCGCACAATAAATTGCCCCATGTGGGAGACATCAAAAATGCCTGCTTTTTGGCGTACACATAAATGTTCGTCGTTAATGCCGCTATAACTGATAGGCATGTTGTATCCGGCAAACTCGGCCATTTTGGCACCCAGTGCCAGATGGTAATCGGTAAAAGGTGTATTTTTCATCCTGCAAAATTAGTCATAACAAGGTTCTTAACCACACCAAAAACCACTAAAAAGGGCTAAAATCAACAAAAAGTACAAAAAAATGTAAAAATATACACGAGTTCGATATAAAAGGGTTGCAGATAGAAAGAACTTGTACTATCTTTGCGGCAGAATCAATTTTAAAGTAAATTCTTAATAATCATGAACAAAAAAGAATTAATAGACCATATTGCCGGCGAGTCGGGCTTAACGAAAGTTCAAGCAACTGCCGCTTTAAGTGCCTTTATTAAAGGCGTAGAAGATACCCTTAAAAAAGGCGACAAAGTAATCTTAGTTGGCTTCGGCACGTTTTCTTCCAGCGCACGTCCCGCACGTACTGCCCGTAACCCTCAAACAGGAGCTACGGTAGCAGTTGCAGCACGTAACGTGGTGAAGTTTAAACCCGGTAAAGATTTAGAAAACGCTCTTAACTAAATAGAAAATTTGGGTTTACCCTTGTTTGTCATATAGTTATTGCTTTCCAAAAGGCACTAAAGAACATTCTGTTTTTTAGTGCCTTTTGTTTTGTTCAAGTTTTTTTGAAACAGAATCCGCTCTTTTGCTTGCTTAGATACAATACAAACACATTTCTGTCCGTTTAAACCAAAATGCTCATTACAATTATCAGATATGACCAACAAACTGCAAACGGTTTTTTTCACCCTCTCTTTATTGCTGCTTGCCAACAACGCTTTTGCCCAACACTCAGAAGTGGGTTTATGGATAGGTAGCGGCACTTACCTAGGCGATTTAAATACCAATTATGATATGACCAAAACCCGCCCGGGATTTGGTGCGGTTTATCGCTATACGCTGAACGATTATATCATGTTGAAAGCCGGTGTGGGCTTTACCCGATTAGTGGGCAACGATGCAAGCTCTAAAAATCCATACCAAGAAGCGCGAAATCTCAATTTCAGAAGCAATCTGATAGAAGTTTCGGGACAGATTGACTTGCATTTTCAAAAATACATCATCGGGAGTGCCAAACATGCGTTTACGCCCTATTTAACCACCGGTCTTGCGTTGTTTTATTTTAACCCTCGCACGTCTTATGAAGGCGAAACCTACAACCTGCACGAGTTGGGAACAGAAGGCCAGCAAAATTCCGACTATACCGGTCGCAAACCTTACAAACTCATTCAACCGGCAATTCCTTTTGGCGGCGGTATTAAGTATTGGATGCGAAAAGGCTGGAATTTTTATGTCGAAATTGCTTACCGCAAAACCTTTACCGACTACATTGACGATGTCAGCAGCACGTTTACCGATACCTACCTGTTGGGTGACGGAACAATAGCCGCAGAACTGTCTGACCGTTCGGATGAAGTAGGTGAGCCAATTGGCGAAATTGGAAAACAGCGCGGGTTTTTGACCGATAAAGATGGGTACATCATGACCAATGTAGGGGTTACCTATACCTTATTTAATCGTGCCTGCCCCAAAGCAAAGTAAACCCATTCCTTTGAATAAAAAAGCCTCGTGTTCTTTTGAATACGAGGCTTTTTGTTTTTCTATTGGGTAAATACATGTTGTACCAAATTGGCTCCCATTTTCAGGGCTTTCTCTCTTAAATTGGGAGGGTCGTTATGAACATCGGGGTCTTCCCATCCATCGCCGAGGTCGCACTCATAACTGTAATACACGACCAACCGCCCTTGGTAAATCAATCCGAAGCCTTGCGAAGGTTTACTATCGTGTTCGTGAATTTTGGGCAAACCGTTAGGCATGGGAAAGCGTTGGTTGTAAACAGGATGAGAATAAGGCAACTCGACCAAATCTAATTCGGGGAAAACCTTTTTTAGTGCAGGTCTTACATAAGGATCCATGCCATAGTTATCGTCAACATGCAAAAATCCACCGGATTCTAAATACAATCGTAGGTTTTTGGCATCGTCATTCGTAAAAGCAACGTTGCCGTGTCCCGTCATGTGGATAAAGGGCAGGTTAAAAATTTCGGGGCTGCCAACTTCTACGGTTTCTGGTTCGGGGTCAATGTTCATTCCCAGTTCCTTATTGCAAAATTTGATGAGATTGGGCAGGGAAGTGGGGTTGGCATACCAATCGCCACCACCGCTATATTTCAGCAATCCCAATTTGATGTTGCTGTTTTGAGCATTTAAAGAAAGAAGGCTACATACATGAAAAAGACCAAGCAGGATGGTCAATGCAATTGTTTTGTTCAGCATATTGTAAGACAGAAGTTTAAAGTGAATTAGGGTTAAAAGGCTTGTTTAGCATAATGCTATAAAGGCAGTTGTTTCAACAATAGCGGGGCATGACTTAAAGTTCATTGAGCACATTCACAATATGGCAGGCGGCAATTGTTGCTGTTTCGGTTCGCAAACGGCTTCTTCCTAAAGAAACGGGTTCAAATTTGTTTTGATAGGCCAGTTCCATTTCGTCCGGGGTAAAATCTCCTTCCGGTCCGATGAGCAGAACGACATGTTCACCCTTGCTATAAACTTGCCAAAGGTGCTTATTGTTGCGGTCTATAACAGCTATTAACTTTTGTTGATTGGGATGGAGGGCTTGTTCGGAAATGAAACGGGTATAATCGGTGAGAGGATGCAGCAAAGGGATACTTGCCTTGATGGATTGTTTGGTTGCGGCAACGATGATTTTTTGCAGCCGGTCGGTTCTCAGGTGTTGCCTTTCGGTGCGTTTGGTCATCAGGGGGGTGATTTGAGAAACGCCCAATTCAGTTGTTTTTTCCAGCATCCACTCCCAACGGTCTATGTTTTTGGTGGGGGCTACGGCTATATGTATATTGACGGCGGGTTCTTGGTCGCTTGGGGTAATTTCTTGTATTTCGAAGGCACACTGTTTCAGATGGGCGTTGGTGATGACGGCACGGTAAAAATGACCTACCCCATCAATGATATGTATGGTATCGCCTTGTTTGTGTCGTAAAACGTGAATACAGTGATGCGACTCTTCTTGGGGCAATATATGTATTCCCCGTATGAGGTCGGGCGCATAAAAAAGCTGCATAGTGTGGCGCAGTAGATAAGGTCAGAAGAAACGGGGACTCAATACTTTCTCGGGTTTTGAACGCATCAAATCCCAGCCGACCATGATCTCATGGCTGCCACTGTTGTAGGGATTGAGTTTCGATACGTTAAAGTCATAAGCATAACCTATCCGCAAGCCATTTTGTGTATGATATTCGGCGGTAAACAAAAGGGCATCGCCGGTGCGATAGCCCATACCAACCCAAACCATGTCTTTAATTAAGAGGTTAAGGTTCAAATCAGCTTGGAAAGGAGCTTCGGATGGTATGGATTTGAGAAGGAATGAAGGTTTGAGTTTGAGAGAAGGGCTGAGGTCAAACACATAACCGGCCGATAAGAAATAATGCCGTTTATATTTGGAGAGTTGGCTCAAATCGTCTAGTTTGCTGCTCAATAAGTGAGGAACAGAAAGCCCGATATAGTAGCGGTCGCTATGAAAATAAGCCCCCAAACCGAAATTGGGCAGCAGTTTGTTTTCGGCAACTGTGCTAAAATTGGGATCGGTAGGGTCTTGTATCGCTTCCAGTTTTGTCCAATCTGAACGGTAACTGAGCAGCCCCGCACTTACTCCGAGTGCCAACTTAGCAGTATTGGATACCTGTATTCGGTAGGCATAACTGGCATAAGCACTAAATCGGTTGTGAACGCCAATCACATCGTTTTCGATGGATAGCCCAATGGAATTGTTGCTGTCGTTAATAGGGCTGTGCAGGCTTGCCCCCAAGGTTCTGGGTGCGCCATCAATCTTGACCCACTGATAGCGGTAGATGGCTAAGGCACTGAAGGTGGAACGGCTGCCGGCATAAGCAGGGTTGATGACCAATCCGTTAAACAGATATTGGGTATATTGGGCATCTTGTTGTGTATATGCGGAAAGAGAGGAAACAAACAACAAGACTGCTATTAAAGCATGTTTTTTCATGGACAAATTGCTTTTCGATGTCAAACTGAAACGAATGAGGGCGTAAATATACCTAATTATTTTACCTTTCTTACCCACATTTCATAATTATACAGGTTTGTTAGAAAGATGCGATGGAGGGATGCTGAGAAAACATTTTTTTTTACTTAATTTAAGTTTGTACTAAATGGATAACTCCAATTTTAATAAGCACTTAAAGTGGTTTGGGTTTAAAAAAAGGAGAGTGGTAAAATCGGGTAAAAAAAATAACCCCAAAAAATGACAATTCAGACTTTAAAAACAGCAAAACTTATAGCATCTTTGCAATCCCGCAATACGGGAGGGGACATAAACAAAGTACGCCAATCAATCTGGCAACCGGAACATTCCGTTCCAAAAAACGCACTACTTATTTAGTAGGGCATCATTACTACAAAAAATGCTTTAGCACGGCTGCAAGCCCTTTGGTGTATCACCAAGCGGTTTTGTAAGGGGCTTTGTCACATAAAACGAATAAAGAACGACACCAACAACTACAATCATTACAGTCAACATTAAAATCAAAACACTAACAAAAACATGCAAGAACTGAAGCAGCAGACCACATAGAACATTTTACAAAAAACAGCGCCAATAAATTATTTGCTTTTAACCATTTTACCATGAAGACATTACAAAATGTGTGGGATAACTGCTTAGTCCACCTCACAGGGTTAGTCAACAACGAACAGAGCTTTGCCACTTGGTTTGTTCCTATACTACCCGTTAAGTTAGAAAACAATACTATCACACTTCAAGTGCCAAGTCAGTTTTTTTACGAATGGTTAGAAGAACATTATGCCGATAAAATAAGTAAAGCCATCAAAGATGAATTAGGTACCGATGCCAAATTTGAGTATCAAATCATGGTGGATAAAGGGAGCATGAAAAATGGACAATCTATATACACCAACCTGCCGGGAGGCAATGGACATGCTGATGATGAAGAGTTGAAAAACGGCTTTGGAGGCAATGCCCTTGCCATTCCGGGAATAGTCAACCAAACCAAACTTGATTCTCAATTAAAACCGGAATATACGTTTGGTAATTTTATCGAGGGGGACTGTAATCTTTTGGCGCGTTCGGCAGGATGTGCAATTGCAAAAAGACCCGGTGCCGCTTACAACCCGATGGTGATTTACGGTGGCTCCGGTTTGGGTAAGACCCACCTTGCCCACGCTATCGGCAACGAACTGAAAAGCCAACACCCCAATAAGCGGGTACTTTTTATCAGTGCCGATGCCTATATCAGTCAGTTTATTGAAGCTCTTAAAAATGGTAAAGCCAATCAATTCAGCCAATTCTATTTCAATATTGATGTATTGATCATTGACGATATTCAGTTTTTTGCAAACAAAGAAAAAACGCAGGAACACTTTTTTCACACCTTCAACCACTTACACCAAAGCGGTAAGCAACTCATCCTGACCTCCGATGTGCCACCAAGAGACCTTCCCGGAATTAACGACCGGCTGCTCTCCAGATTTAAATGGGGATTGGCGGTAGAGTTGCGTATTCCTGATTTTGAAACACGGGTAGCTATCCTTGAGCGCAAAGCACAAATGGAAGGTTGCGAAATTCCACGTGAAGTATCTGAATATGTTGCACACAATATCAGCGACAGCATCAGAACGATGGAAGGCGTATTAACCCTATTGATGGCACAAACTGTATTGACAAATAAAGAGATAGACTTGGCCATGGCCAAACAAAGTGTGAAAAACATCAGCAATCATGTGTCGCCCGAAATCTCCTGTGAGTTTATTACCAAAATCATCTCCGATCATTACCGAATTTCCATTGATTTGATAAAAGGCAAATCTCGAAAACGCGAACTGGTAATAGCGCGGCAAGTAGCGATGTACCTATGCCGTCAGTTTACCAATAAATCCCTGACTGAAATTGGCAGGTATTTTAACCGAGATCATACCACCGTGATGCACGCTTGTACTTCTGTTGCCGACCAAATGAAAATCACCACCTCTTTTAAAGACGAAGTTGACGAATTTTTCAAAAAAATAAAGTTGAGTGAATAAACGGTTACACCGATACCCTTTCTGTTGCCAATAAGCGACAAAACAAAACTCTCTGCCTTTAACTTTTTACAAATGTTGGGCAGAGGGTTTTGTTTTTAGAATGATAACTTACATTTTCGTACATTTGTAGTTTGTTTTGCCCCGAAAACAACCGATTTAGCCAAATACTACAAATACGACCGTAAAAACCGATACGCACACATGAGAGAAACGATTTTGAATTTTGTTTCCTTAAACGCCGAACCTAAAGTTTTAAAAAAAGGGAAATTTATTTTTGAAAGCAAATCTTATTTATTAAAAAAACTCGACACGGCATCTCAAACTGCCTTATATAGTGTTGAAAGCGATACCTACTACAATAAAAAATATAAAGTAACCATTTCAGATTATTTAGACCCCGATTCAATAGCTGTTTCATGTACCTGTCCGGCATCGGAATTTCAAATTGTTTGTAAGCATGGGGTAGCGGCATTGCTTGACTTAGCAATAAAGATAACAACGCCCGTTAATAGTGGTAAAAATGATGCGAAAGCGTTATCTGCAACAGGTCAACAGACTTTGAATATGTCGAAGATTGATGAAAACGTCATCAAACGATATATCACCAAAGAGGATTGGACAAAAGTCCGTCAATTGGCTTATGCCGAGCGCGCTAAAATCACCACCGATTTTAACCAAACCGCCCAAGCGACTGTAACCTTTAAAAGCGAAACGAATGATGTCTTTATTCAAAAAGTTTCGAGCAGTCAATTCGTTACTTCCTGTAATTGTATAGACTCCGGCCATACGCTTTGTCTGCATCGGGCGGTTGTGTTTATGCAACTCTACTTCACCCAAGGGGCTAACGCTTTTGAACTGATGAAAGATTGGACGGAGTATAAGAACTCCCTATTGGCCGAATATGGGTTCTCGCTCGATGATGACTTGACCGGTAAATTTAATTTCACCTTCGAAAACGACAAACCTCAGCTAAAACTGCTCGATACCAGCCTGATTAGATTTACCGACCTCCCCGTTTTGGCTAAACATGAAAGCAACTTGTCTCCTCACCTGAAACTGATTACCGTACCCATTTCCGATTCTAAAAAGCGCAAAAAGGGAACTATAAAGGAAGTTGACCTGCCCGAACCGGATAAATACGGTATCGGATACCTTTTTTTATTGAACAATCCGTCTAATGTCATCCCTTATTTTACCGTCCTGCCGATTACCGGAAAACTCAATGCCGATGGGTCTAAAATGGTGTCGCATATCAATTCCGTTTTCAACTATTCCGGCAATCTGGAATTTAAAAACATACCCGTATTAGACGAAAAAGATTTGCAACTCATTCATTTGTGCAAAGAGCTGTCTGTAAGTTCCATCTCTGAGTTTGCCAGAGCAAAACTCAAAGTAAGGTCAAGATTTTATTGGGGATATAACGGACAAGGATTTACCGAAAGCGACCTTACTCCTGAACAAAACGATACTTTATGGAAACACATTCAAAAACGGGTAGAAGAGTTAATTGGACTGTTGGAGGGGAAAGAAGTCTTTAAGCAAATCACCGCAAATACTCACATTTCAAACCAAACCATAGAAGCAGTAACCCTGATATCCGAAAAAGCTACTTTGGCTTTTACCGTAAAAGAGAAAGACGATTTTATAGAATTGCAAGCCTTTCTTAAAGTAGGGCATGATGTCATCCCGATTAAAGATGCTCAGATTTTTGCTAATTTGTTTTTGTATAATCACTACAAAATCATGCTGATTGAGAACCATAATCAGCCCGATATTTTTAAAACGTTTATCGAAAAGCCCATCATAAAGGTAAAAAAACAAGCCTATCCAAGTTTATTTTCCAATGTCATTTCACCTCTTCAAAACCATTTTGAGGTGCAAAACAATATGGAAGATTTCATCATTGCCGATAAGCACGCCTCGCCAAAGGCACAAATCTATCTGAAAGAAGATGAAGATTATCTGATTTTACAACCCATTGTGGACTATGAAGGCAGCCAAGTAGAACTAGATGAAAACCCCACCACTATTTTTGCAAACGAAACCGAAACTATCCGGCTGCATAGGGATGTCGAATTTGAGGCGCAACTCAAAGATTTGATACTCCATCTCCATCCAAATTTTTTGGAGCAATTTCTCGACACGAATGGGCTGTATTTTTACATCAACTATGACGAGGTCATGATTGGTGGCTGGTTGTTGAATGTTTTTGAGGAATTGAAAAGCAAGGATATTGAGGTATTCGGCTTCAAAAGCCTCAGCAAATTTCATTTCAACCTAAACAAACCCAAACTTACCTTTAGCATCAGTTCTGGGATAGATTGGTTTGATGTTCATGCAGAAGTGGAATTTGGCGACCTGTCTGTGTCGCTCAAAGATGTTCAAAAAGCCATTGTTAAGAAAGACAACTTCGTCAAATTGAGCGATGGAACGCTCGGATTACTGCCCGAAGCATGGTTAAACCGATATGCCACTATCTTTAAAATGGGCGAGATAAAAGGGAAGAACAACCTCCAAATTTCTAAATTCCATTTTTCAATTGTTGATGGACTCTACGATGAGATTGACCAAGAGTCTATTTTGGAAGAGTTGCGAATCAAAAAGGAGAAGCTCAAAAACTTCAGCAGCATTCAGACAATACCCATTCCAGCCGAAATAAGTGCCGAATTACGTCCGTACCAAAAGGCAGGATTTAACTGGCTGAACTTTTTGCACGAGTTTAAATGGGGAGGGTGTTTGGCCGATGATATGGGGTTGGGTAAAACTTTGCAAGTGCTTACCTTTTTGCAACATCTTAAAAGCATTGACCCTCATGCGACCAATTTGGTGGTCGTGCCCACCTCGCTCATCTTTAACTGGGAAGCCGAGGTTGAAAAATTTTGCCCCGATTTATCCATTCTTCGCTACCACGGCCCCGACCGATTCAAAATAGAAGTCGTTGATTTTGCGGCTTATGATATTGTATTGACCACCTACGGCACATTGGCATCGGACATCACCGAGTTTACCAATTTCACCTTTAACTACCTCATTCTCGACGAATCGCAAGCCATCAAAAACCCCGAAACCAAGCGATACAAAGCAGTGCGCCTTCTCAAAGCGTATAACAGAATAGCCATGACCGGCACTCCCATAGAAAACAATACGTTCGACCTTTACGCACAACTCAATTTCCTTAACCCCGGCATGTTGGGTAGCATCGAGTTTTTTAAAGAACAATACTCCAATCCGATAGACAAGCATAGCGACCCCGAACGGGTAGATGAGCTAAAACGTATCGTGTTTCCCTTTATACTGAGGAGAACTAAGGAAGTGGTGGCACAAGACCTGCCCGAAAAAACAGAAACCATCCTTTTTTGCCAAATGGGCAGCAAGCAACGAAAGGTGTATGACGCATTTAAAGATAACTACCGCTACAAAATCCTTGACAAAATTAACAACGAAGGGATGTCGAGAGCGGGCATCTATATTTTGGAAGGGTTGATGAAACTGCGGCAAATTTGCGACTCGCCCGAACTGTTGAAAGACCCGGAAGACTATGGCACGGAATCGGTTAAGCTAGAAGAATTGATGGAGCATATTACCGAGCATACCGGTAAACACAAAATCCTCATCTTCTCCCAATTTTTGGGCATGTTGTCCCTTATCAAAAAACGCCTCGAAAAACACGAGATAGGATATACTTTGCTGACCGGTGCGACCTCCCCTGCCGGGCGCGAAGAAGCTGTTCGCCTTTTCCAAACCGATGAAAACTGCCGCGTGTTTTTGGTGAGCCTTAAAGCCGGAGGCACCGGGCTTAACCTCACTGCCGCCGATTATGTCTTTCTCGTTGACCCTTGGTGGAACCCCGCCGTTGAGCAACAGGCCATTGACCGCACCCACCGTATTGGGCAAGTCAACCACGTTTTTGCCTATAAAATGATTTGTAAAGACACCGTAGAAGAAAAAATATTATCCCTTCAGCAAAAAAAGAAAACCTTGGCTGCCGACCTCATCAGTACCGATAAGAGCTTTATAAAAAGCCTCACAAAATCGGATGTGGTGTATCTGTTTAGTTAAAACCATCGGAAGGGGTTATTTGCCTTCGCTCGGCTGAACATCCTTTTCCGAAGGGGTGGGAGAGTGGATGATTTGTATCGGCACATCGGACGGAGGCGGGGTGTCTAATGTTGTTCGTTTACTCACCGGCAGATTTGGGTCAATTTCCACCCGGTAGCCGGAACTTTCGGCAAGCAAGCTAATCATATCCAACATCTGTTGTGCCTGTTTTTGGGCAGTGGGCAGTAAATTACTCTCCTGCGCTTTTTTGCGTATCAATTCTTTCCCATCGCGGGTCAGTTTGGTGAGTTCATCGGGGGTAAAACTGTTAAACCAACCGTTGTCAATATCGTAATAACTAATATCGGAGTCGATGGCAAGGATTTCGGGTTCCGGCCATTTTTGCAATTTCAACACCTTGTCAGTTTCGTCAACCACTATTTTAAGGCTGTCTAAATTATAGCCCACCAAGACCTTAGCCTGTACCTTAATAATGGCTTTTTTGCGAAAGCCCGGCAGGTCGTATCCGTAGTAGTCCTGATGGGATAGGATTTCGGTAAACTCGCCCTCCACCAATACCATTTTATATACCTTATTGATGCGCTCCAACAAAACACTGGCATCTTGTTTGGCAACGGTTTCCATTTTTAAAGGGCTGAAAACATAATATCTGACGACTATCAGCAAGAGGAGAAGGGTTAACAAAGCACCCAACAACATAGGAAAGCTAAATCGCATAATATTTTGGGGTTTAACAAACGCATCAATCAATAAAGGCAAAGATAGTATTTTGCGTTTCCGACACCTAATTTTAATCCTATTAAATAAATAGGTATCGGTATCGTTCGAGTGACCCTAAGCGGCATTGTTTTACCTCAATGCGCATTGTCTTTACCTCATTTCGGCAGAAAGTGATGGACGGTCTTTCTGTTTTTAGGAGTACTCTTGCTACATTAAAGCAGGTTTGGAGCAGATATGCCAAGTTATTTTGCAGCTAAATTGAGTTAATTTTATAGGACAAAGCAGTTTTTTAGCAATAAGCTATTGGTTTTTGTATCTTTACGGCTTTCCGTTAGTAATTTAATGGTCGGTGTTCGTTATAAGCCCATCTCCGGCATCGGAAACACTAATAGATTTAGCGGAAAGACCCTTAGAAACGGCGGAAGCGGGCTTAGAAACGGCGGAAAGACCCTTAGAAACGGCGGAAATGGGCTTAGAAACGGCGGAAGCGGGCTTAGAAATGGCGGAAAGACCCTTAGAAACGGCGGAAATGGGCTTAGAAACGGCGGAAAGACCCTTAGAAACGGCGGAAGGGTTTTTAGAAGCAATTTGGCAGGTAAAAAAGGGAGGATTGTTCAATAAATCACAGAAACGGGATAGAATTGAAGCTAACAAGTTGTGGATTTACAAAAATGTCCTATCAAAATGAATAGAAGTTCCGCTACCAAAATTGATTACAAACAGATTTAACCGTAGATATTAGAGCAACAGACCGGTAATCCTTCTATTTTTGTGAGGTAACAGCATTTCGTTTATTGCTTAAGTTCGATTTGTTAACGGGTAAGCGGTGATAGGCGACATCTTCACCCAAATAATTTCAAAACATCAATTCGAAAAAATATTCTTTACAATCAATCCAACTAAAAACTATGAAAAAAGTAACCGGAATTGGGGGCATTTTCTTTAAATGTAAAGACCCCGAAGCGTTGAAAGCATGGTATAAAACCCACTTAGGCTTGAACACCGACCAATATGGAACAACCTTTGAGTGGCGACAAGAGGAAGACCCGACCAAAAAGGGATATACCCAATGGAGTCCGTTTACCGAAACCACCAAATATTTCGAGCCTTCGCCAAAAGAATTTATGATCAATTACCGTGTCGAAAACTTGGAAGCCCTTGTCGAGGAACTGATAAAAGAAGGCGTTACGGTGATTGACCAAATCGAAACCTATGAATACGGTAAATTCGTTCACTTGGTCGATTTGGAAGGAAACAAGATTGAACTTTGGGAACCCAATGACCCGAAATATGATGAGATTGTGGATGGGCGAACAAAATAATCAACCTTTCGACCTATAAATATCAATGGCTAATGGCCGCTATTTTAAAATAGAAAACCCTTTTGGCAAAACAAAGAACCATTCAATAAATGAAAAGACCATTAGTTTACCCTGCATTAGAAAAAGAGGATAAAGAGTTTCAGAGCCTCATTGCTTTTTTCAATGAAACTTTAGGATTTTGTCCCAATAGTGTGAAAACCATGTATCACCGCCCTCATATAGCCTACGCATTTATAGAACTCAACAAGGCGGTGATGGAAAATAAAGGAAGAGTAACAAGTGCGTTAAAAAGAATGATTGGATATATCAGTAGTCATGCAGCAGGATGCAGGTATTGCCAAGCGCATACAATAAGAGCGGCGGAAAGATATGGGGCTGATGCCGAAAAACTGGAGAACATTTGGGAATTTAAAACAAACCCAGCTTTTACAGAACCTGAACGGGCGGCATTGGATTTTGCTTTGGCAAGTTCAATCATACCCAATGCAGTGGATGATGCCATAGCCGAGAACTTACGGCTATATTGGGATGATGGTGAAATTGTAGAAATGCTTGGGGTCATTGCATTATTTGGTTTCTTGAATAGATGGAATGACTCGATGGGCACTCAAATTGAAGATGGAGCAGTTGAGTCGGGAGAAAAATTCTTGTCAGCACGCGGTTGGACAACCGGTAAACATCGCTATTGAAAGAACAGAATATTTAAACGTTTTTACCCACAAATAGCTGGTATTAAGGACAATGAAAGCATTCAATATTTAGAACTTGGTAAACCCACAGTAGAATGACCAATAATTACAAAAACATTGACGAGTACATCGGGATTTTTCCGGAAGAGGTTCAGGTAATTTTGGAACAAGTTCGGGCAACGATTCGACAAGCAGCACCCGAAGCGACCGAGAAAATCAGTTACGCCATGCCGACTTTTTACCTGCATGGAAACTTGGTATATTTTGCGGCATACAAAAACCATATCGGATTTTACCCCTCCACATCAGGTATTATTGCGTTTCAAAAAGAAATTTCAGGATACAAAAATTCAAAAGGAGCGGTACAATTTCCGATTGACCAACCCATGCCACTTGATTTGATTGCCGAAATGGTAAAGTTCAGGGCAATCGAAAATGTAGAAAAAGCACAAACGAAGAAGCGGTAATCATTTAAAGAAAAGAACATGACAGTAAAATCAATCTACATTAACCTGCCGGTCAAAGACCTGAGCAAGACCAGAGATTTTTGGACAAAATTAGGATTTTCGTTTAACGAACAATTCAGCGATGACAAAGCACTATGCTTGATTTTAAACCAAGGCACGATGTATTCCATGCTGATTACTCACGAGTTTTTCCAAACCTTTACCAACCGACCCGTTGCCGATGGCTCAACTTCACAAGTATTATTGGCAATAGAGGTAGAAAGCAGAGAAAAAGTGGATGAAATAGTGCGGTTAGCCTTAGAAAACGGAGGCAGCCGCTATCGCGAAGCAGCCGACCACGAATGGATGTACTACGACACCTTTGCCGACCTAGACGGGCATCAATGGGAAATCATGTTTACCGAAGAATCTAAACTGCATGGTTAAAGATGTTGGGCAAAAAACCTTATGCCAATTTATACGAACGACTAACTGGAAAACCAAGAAATCTTGGATGAATGCAGAGTGGTGAAGTTTAGAATTTCAAACTTTAAATCGTATCTTTGAACTATAACAAGTTTGACTATGAACTCAAAAGAGCTAATTAAAGAAATACAGAAACTTCCTTTAAGAAGGAGGATTTATGTAATTAAGCGATCAATGTACTTAATTCGTAAACAAGCTGAGGATAGATTGATGAAACAAGCTGTTGAGGAATTGTACGAAGACTATCTCACAGATAAAGAATTGACCGTATTTACAGACCTTGATTTAGAAAGTTTTTATGAAACAAGGTGAAATTTGGCTGATTAATCTCGATCCGACTGTAGGAGCTGAGATAAAGAAAACAAGACCAGCAGTAATAGTTAATGACAATTCACTTGGTAAACTACCTTTGAAAATCATTGTTCCATTAACTGAATGGAAAGATAAATACGAAATCGCTCCTTGGATGGCCAAAATTGATTCCGACAAGTCAACTGGACTTGAAAACACTTCCTCTGCAGACAGTTTTCAAATTAGGTCGGTTTCTCACGAAAGATTTGTTAAAAAAATAGGAAAGGTTTCTGATAAACAGATGGGAGAAATAAGAATTGGACTATCAAAAGTATTGTCAATGGATAATGAATAGCCACACTGAATTTTATTGTATTTGGGAGTGTTTCTATGCTTCGCTTTTTTGTTGGACGGTATAAGTCTAAGCTGTTAGGGTATAGAAGATCGTTAGAATTAGGTTGAGCAAAAAAATAACCCCTCGTGCAAACAAGGGGTTATTTTATGGAACTGGGGTTGTGGTCTCGTCGGGAATCGAACCCGAATCGAAAGTTTAGGAAACTCTTATTCTATCCGTTGAACTACGAGACCTTACAAATTTCATGCAAAGGTAAGCAATGTCTTAGAATTGTCTGACGTATCGGCTTACTTTAATAAACAGCGAAACTCCGGTAAGGCTTTCTAAAAGATGAATTTAGCATTGAAAAACCATACTAAATTCATAGAAGCCTTGCCGGAGTTTGCTTGTTGGCCATTATCTAAAAGCCTTTATTGAAACGAAAAGACGTTTTTACTTGGTGCTTGTAAAAGCTATTTCACCACACTAAGTTTTTTTACTGCCATTTGTTTGCCATCGGACACCATTAATTGGTACATGCCGGCAGACAATTTGCTAAGGTCTAAGGATACAAAAGTGTTGCTTGGGGTGGTAAATTCTACTATGCTTTGACCTACAAGGGAAAAGAGTTGAACCGTTACTTCGGGGGAGGTAAAGTTGCTAAACGATAGGGTCGCTTCGGTGTTGCCGTTTGTAGGGTTGGGATACAAGGTGATGTCGGGTTGGTGATTAGTGTTAGCAGGTTGGTTGATGCCTACTGAAGAACATTCTACCAAATCGTAAAGGAACTCGGTAATAAAAGTCAACGACTCAGGACGGTTAGTTTGGCTGTCGTGTGCCATGTGATCTTCTCCCGGATAAATAAGCAGGGCATTGGGGATGTTGAGCATGTCGGCACGTTGGTGAATAATTTGGCTGCCGTCAACGGTAATAACGGGAACCCCGAAAGCATTGGCACTGCCCGTTCCATAAGGCACAACACTGTCGGCTGTACCATGTATGCTGACAACAGGAGCTTCACCGGCCTGCATAAAATTGATGCTGCCCACGGCACCGCATAGATTGATCAAGCCACTAACGGTAGAGGGGTAACCGGGATTACCGCTATTGCCCTCAAAGCCTCCGTTGTTGTTGATATGTCCCATCGGTGTAACACCACCGGTTAAGGTATATCCGGCAAAGTCGTCTTCCGAAGTAAGATAAGCAGCGTGTACGGCGGTAATAGCACCTGCCGAAGCACCGCCAATGAAAATTTGGTTCGGGTCAATGCGATAGGCATTGGCTGTAGCCGCATCTTGACGGAAATATCGGATAGCGGCGCGCATATCGGTAACGGCTTTTGCTACTTCGTCAAAAAAGACGGATTGAATTTGCCCGTCAAATAGCGAAGCAATAGCAGTGGCATAAGGTAATAGGCGGTAGTTAATGGAAGCGCAGGTATAACCTCTTTTGGCAAACTCCTGACAGAGGTAAACGATGTCTGCACTGTTTTCGTCTCCTGCAACAAAGGTGCCGCCATGAGCCAAGATAATCAACGGACGAGCTTCGAGCACATCACCTTGGGGTTCGTAAAAGTCAAATTGAAGGATTTTGGTCGTTCCGTCAACGGTTACATTGCTGCCATATTGAACATTGCTTACCACATTGACATTGCTGAAAATGGGCAACATGTAGCGATCGCCACATTGCGCTTGGAGTGTGGCAGTTTGAACAAAGGCTACCAAAACAACTAAAATAGCGGAGAGTAAGATTTTTTTCATAAGTTTAAAGTGCGCTGATGATAAAATGATTGACAAAATTAAGCAAAATTGTGGACTGTACCTTATTACAAGTAATAATTTACAAGGAATGAGCAATGCGAAGCATACTGAAGCGTCCGATATTGGGCGTTCCTACAAAATAAGGGGTATTGTTGTTATAGACATTTTGAACCGAAACGGTTAGGTCTAATTTGGGGTAAAAAGCAGGTGTCCATGCCACATGTAAATCGAGGTCGCTTCTGGGGCTTACCCTGCCGATATAAGACCCTGAATTGGCGGGGAATCCATCTTGCCAACGGAATTGTGCGCCAAAGGTCAGCCCGGTTTTAGGATGTGTATAATCTGCTGCAATGCGGAATTTGTGTTTTGGCGCATTGAGAGCGATAAATCCGAAAGGAGCATCGGCAACCCTGATGGAGTCTTTGTCCACAAACGAATAAGAACCGCCCACTTTGAAATCCTTAGATAAATAGATGGCTGCCGAAAAGTCAATACCGCTAACGGTCAGCTCGCCGATGTTTCGGGTAGCAATCACCATCGTTGTTCCATCGGTATTGGTCGGGCTGATGGCCCCGATGGGCAATTGCGAAGCGGCATAACTCATAATAGCCACTACCTCGTCGTCGGCTCTGCCGTTGCCATTTCCGCGCAATCCGTAAAACTCGCGGTCGGGGTTATCCAAAATAGTTACCAAAGCGGCATTTAGGGCAGGGGAGGGGGAGTTTTCGAGATTGTAAGCCACAATCGGGGCGAGGTAATTGGACAAGTCATCGGCATTAAACATCAGTACAGGGGTAATGAGGGTGGCCGGAGTGATATAATTGCTAAACTCAGAACGGTAGGCATCAATGGTAAAGAACAATTGCTTACCCAATAACCCTTTGTAACCGAGTTCGTAGGTGGTAACGGCAGCATTTTGCATCCGGTTGATATTGCTCATATTTTTCCAGTCGGAAGGGGTAAAACTGCGGGTACTCAGATTGAGGTCGTTCACCACATGCCCCACATTGCCCAAAGTGTCGGGCAAGATTAACCCCACCGCCAAGTTGACCAAATCGGCAAACTCTGCCAATAGGCTATCTTTGCTCAACTGCTCTTGAATGCCGCTAAAGATAATGTCCAATGCACCGTTCCAGGCGTTGTTGTTAATGCTTTGGTCGCCCACGTTGTAGTATTGATTGTTGTTGCCGTAGGATGTGCGGAATTGTGCGAGGTTTTGGTTTTCGTACAACGGGTTGGGCGCAAAACTGTAATTAAAACCTTCCGTGTTACCAATGCCTCTGATAGTAATATCGGTTGGCAACCGGCCTTGCAAAATATCAATAAATAGCGCACCGGACCCCGGAGTTTTAAAGGCGCGATTGACCGTAGCCCTAAAAGCATGTGCCGCATTGGGTTTGTATTGCAAGGACGCTCGCGGAGATAAGAATACTTTATCAATCACACTGTGATAGTCGGAACGGAGTGCGGCGGTTAGGCTTAGTTTGCTGGAAATGCGGTAATCGGCTTGCAAATAGGCACCGTATTCGTTGATATTGTCTTTATCTTCAAACCTGCCGTTAATCGAGCCTTCGGTATTGGGGCGAGTCCAAAAGGCATCAAATCCGTAAATCAATTTCAGGCTGCTTAACAGGGAAGCACTATGTTGAATTTGTGCCGCCCATAGTTTCGATTTTTCAATGGAACGGTCACCGGTTTGAAGGAAGTAGCTGTCGCCGGAGTTGCTGCCATTGACATAAAACTGTGCGAACAAATTGCGGTAACGTAGGCGGGTTTGGGCGTACCAATATTGCCAACCGATATTTTGCAAAGCTCCTAAAGGCGTGACGGAGAGGTCGTTGACTTTATTCCAACCGCCGGCCAGCACCACTTCACCGGTCCTTTTAAAGCGCAAATCAAACCTGCCGTCCAAATTATAACGCGAAATCTCTTCGTTTCGGACATTGTTCACATAATCTCCCCTAACGCCGGCAGCGACCGAGTCGGCGGGTATTTGTTGCCCATCGGCCAACAGTTCTATTCTGCCGTTTGGGTTTTGAATGCCTTTAATGATGGTATCGGGTTCGTTGAGGTCTTTATATCGCCAATCGTTGCCACTAAAATAGTTGCCCGATATTTTGTAGCCCATTTTAAGGCTTTCGTTTTTAGATTTGATAGCCGAAGCATGGCGAAGTCCGTAGCTCCAAGCCATACGGTCTCCCACATTCTTAGAATCAAATTTTGGGTTATCGGCAGATACAACAGGAAGCGTATCGGATATATAAGACCTCAGCCCTATTCCGGCTTGAATGCGGGTGCCTTGTTCGTCAATAGGGGATTTGGTAATCAGGTGCATCACCCCGTTAATGCTGTTGGGGCCATAAACGGCCGAGGACGGGCCTCTTAAGATTTCAATTCTTTCGATATCTTCGTTGGCATTGGGTATCATTTGCAACGAGTTGGCTCTGAGGGAGGGGATTCCGGCAACGCGGTTGTCCACCAAAACCATCAGGTCGTTTGAAAACAGACTGTTAAACCCGCGCACTACCACATTGGCACCCTGTATGCCGGTTTTCATCACATCAACGCCCGGCACATTGTTCACCAAGTCCGTAGTCGTTACCGCAACTTGCGTTCGAACTGTCTTTGCTTCAATCAGTGAAATAGAAGCAGGAGCATCAAGCAACTTCTCGCGTCTTCGCGAGGCACTGACCACAACGGGGTTAAGTCCGAGTTCGCTCGATTTGAGGGCTACATATATGGCGATACTGCCGCCGGCAATAATGGTTTGGTCTTCGTAACCCACAAAACTATACCGCAATTTACTCAACTTGGGAATGGTGAGTTGGTAGTTACCATATATATCAGTCGTGGTTCCCATCGTGGAATCTACAACCGTAATTGTTGCACCCACAAGCGGTTCTTTGGTCAGAGCATCCGTAACACTTCCGCTAACGGTAATACTTTCTTGTGCCCATAAGAGTAAAGGGGCAAACAATATGGCTAACAGGGTGGTAATAATCTTTTTCATTTGCTTTTTAGGAGTTTTGATGGTTGGTAGGATGGAGTTATTGAAGTAGCGAAGGTACAGGATATTGCCTGTATTCTTGTAACAAATTTTTACACTTACGCTGATAGCAAGTAAGATTTTTCAAATTTACCGAATTTAACGCTTTACCCGCACCCACTCTTTTCCAACTATCTTACGGTTTAAGATTTACAATTGCTATTCTATCAATTTAACGTCTAAAGTCTAATAGCTAATTAAATATAAGTTAAACTCACCCTTCACTGATAGGAAATCGCGCACGGGGCACCACCGTTTGAGGGGCAAAATCACCGGACAAGTATTGATACCAAGCCGTCATTGCAATCATACCTGCATTGTCGGTACAATACTCAAACTTGGGAATATAGGTTTGCCAATTCATACGCTTCCCCAATTCGGCAAACTCCCGCCGAAGTTCGGAATTAGCCGACACTCCACCTGCAATGGCAAGGTGGGCAACGCCGAGTTCCTGAGCCGCCAACTTAAATTTTTTCAATAGAGTGTTGACAATGGTTTTTTGAATGGAAGCGCAGATATCGGGCAGGTGGTTGGCAATAAAATTAGGGTCGGCTTTGGTTTGCTTTTGTAAAAAATACATGACCGATGTTTTTATCCCGCTAAAGCTAAACCCGTAAGGCTCATGCGTTTTGGAGTCCGGAAACTTAAACGCATTGGGGTTGCCTGTTTGGGCAATTTGGTCTAAGATTGGCCCACCCGGGTAGGGCAATCCTAAAAGTTTGGCCGTTTTATCAAAGGCTTCACCGGCGGCATCGTCTGTGGTTTCACCAATCACTTCCATGTTTCCGTAGTCGGTAACCTTCACAATTTGCGTATGCCCACCCGAAACGGTCAGGCACAAAAAGGGAAATGCCGGTACAGGCTCGTCAATAAAATGCGCCAATACATGGGCGCGCATGTGGTTCACCGCAATCAAGGGAACATCTAATGCCAAAGCAAAAGCCTTTGCAAAACTCGCACCGACAAACAAAGAGCCGATTAACCCCGGCCCGGCAGTAAACGCAACGGCATTGAGGTCTTTTTTGTGGATGCCCGCTTGCACTAAGGCTTGGTCAACAACGGGTACAATATGTTGTTGATGTGCCCTCGAAGCCAATTCGGGAACAACGCCGCCATAAGCCTCGTGTACTTTCTGACCGGCAACGACATTGCTCAATAGCCTACCGTCTTGCAGCACGGCGGCCGAGGTATCATCGCACGAAGATTCTATGGCTAATATGGTAATGGGCATCGGGTAATTCTAAATGGTACGTCTTTATTGACGAGATTGGTCTCACACAAGTACCTCGTTATTGTTAATCAACCCGCAAAAGTATTAAAAATACGGATGCTTTTGTCGAAATTGGGTTGTAGAAAGCTGTTTGGTTTTGTCTTTTTTATAGGTCGTTTAAACATTACTGCTAACAATAGTCTAACTACCTTTGCAGATTAGTTTTTCGTATAATGGGCAATAAAACACAGCAAGTTGCCTTTTTATATTGTACTACGATGAACGATATTGGTCAATATTTGATTTTCTATTCCATCACTTACCAAAATTAAAACCATGAACACAGTAAAGAAATTAACTTTCAACACAGCATTGACATTCATGTTTGTCTTTCTGTTTGGTGTAAGTCATCAGGTATTTGCACAGCAGCGCGTCAGTTTAATAGGTAACGTAAAAGCCTTTGGCATTGAAAAGGTAGAGGGTTTGGATAGCACCGAAGTCAACTACAAGGGCGAAACATCATTTTCGGTCAACCTTCGCATTTTTGATAAAAACCAATGGGCATTTCGCTTGGGTGCAGGCTTGGATAAACTGACCTATCAGTTTGGCGACACCTTGACGACCAATTACGATGTCAAGCGCGAAAGTATCACCACTTATTTAGGACTGGAAAAACATTTTGGCACCGGTATGCTCACCCCATATTTGGGTGTTTTTGTGCCACTTACATTTAATGGTAAGGACAATGTACGCAATAATCTTAGCGATATTGTGGAGCAGATTGATAACGGCAGCGTGAGTGCCGGTTTTAGCTTATTGGGTGGGCTAAACTTGCGCTTGTTTAGAATCCTGCGCATTGGCGGCGAAGCAAGCCTCGGTTTTTCTCAATTCAAGAACGAAGTGTTGAACAACCTAAGCAGCAACCCCTCTTCCATCAAGCTAAAAAACTTGGAGTTTAACACCGAAATCACTTTTGGTATCGCTTTTTAACCTTTGTCAAAGGAACTAAAACAGGTTTTTTAGAATTTATACCTCAATTATTGTAAAATAATAGGCGCAAAGTACTAATTTTGCGCCTTCAATTGGCGAGGTAGCTCAGATGGTTAGAGCGTCGGATTCATAACCCGGAGGCCACGGGTTCAACTCCCGTCCTCGCTACAAACAAAAGCCGCAGATCTTCTTAACCAAAGATTTGCGGCTTTTTCGTTTTCGGGCTTTTCCAAAATAGGGAAACAAAACCCCGTTTTGTCATATTTTACCCAATAAACCATACCTTTGCCCAACGGAATGGAACTTCGAGAACTTATCAATCAGTACAGCACAGATAACCGTACCCGTCAATTAGTCTCTTGGGTACAGGTTTTGTCGGGCGCACGGATACATCTTAACGGGCTTGTTGGCTCACAAGATGCGTTTGTGGCGGCGGGTGTTTATTGGGCAGCCCCGCAGCCCCACATCTTTATCCTCAACAACAAAGAGGAGGCAGCATATTTTCAAAACACCCTAAAAAACCTGTTGCAGAACAAAGATGTGCTCTTTTTCCCCGATTCTTTTAAAAAGCCCGGTTCGATAGAGGAGGTCAATAAAAACAATGTACTGCTCCGTACAGAAACCGTCAGCCGGTTGCATACCCAAGCCACCACCGGCGAATTGTTGGTAACCTATCCCCAAGCATTCTTTGAAAAAGTAGTCAATACCAAGGTTTTAGACAAGAACACAATATTTCTTAAAATCAACGAGCAGTCTGATATAGATTTTATCATTGAACTATTGGTTACTTATGGTTTTGAACGAACCGATTTTGTCTATGAACCCGGACAGTTTTCGGTCAGAGGGGGTATATTGGATATTTACTCCTTTGGCAACGACTTACCTTACCGCGTAGAGCTTTTTGGCAACGAAGTGGAGTCTATCCGGATTTTTGACCCGCTCACTCAACTATCGGTGCGCAAATTGGCGCAGGTAACGATTGTTCCCAATATCCAAACCCATTTTTCGGGACAGGAAAAGGCCTCACTTTTTAAAATACTGCCACCCAACTCAGTCGTTTGGGTCAAAGACCTTTCTGCACTACTGGAGATTAACACAATTTGTTACGACAAAGCCCTTCAAGCCATCGGTCAACTCCAAAAACAAGGTATTGTTGATGGCGAAGAGGTGTTTAAAGGCGATGACCCTGCTTCCAACTTCCTTAGTACGGATGCGCTGAGAGCCGATTTGCTCGAGTTCTCCATCATAGAGTTCGGGAGCAACAGCCTTTTCCCTGATGCCGAAACCATTCAGTATCGCGCCAAACCTCAGCCTTCGTTCAATAAAAACTTTGAACTGCTTATAAAAAATTTCAAACATAACGAGGCGAATGATATTACAAACCTCCTTTTTGTAGATACCCCAAGACAGGTCAACCGATTAGACCAAATCTTTACCGACCTCAAAGCCCATCTCAAATATACGCCGCTCGTAACCATCATTCACGAAGGGTTCATTGACCTCGACCTCCAATTGGCCTGTTATACCGACCATCAGATATTTGACCGTTTTCACAAATACAATATCAAACAGGGATATAGCAAAGACAAAGCGATTACCATCCAACTGTTGCGCTCCCTCCAACCCGGCGATTATGTTACCCATATTGACCACGGTGTGGGGATTTTTTCGGGATTGAGCAAAATAGAGGTGGGCGGTAAAACTCAAGAGGTCATTCGGATAGTATATAAGGACAACGACCTGCTTTATGTGGGCATCAATTCGCTCCACAAAGTATCGAAGTACATGGGCAAGGATAGCACCCCGCCCAAAATCAACAAACTCGGCTCCGATGCTTGGGAAACAGTCAAGCGAAAAGCCAAGCAGAAAATCAAAGACATAGCCCAAGACCTGATTAAACTATACGCCAAACGGAAAGCGGTTAAAGGCTACCAATATAATAGGGATACTTATTTGCAAACCGAATTGGAAGCCTCGTTCATTTACGAAGACACGCCCGACCAACTCAAAAGCACCTTGGACGTGAAGCGCGACATGGAAAAGCCCTATCCGATGGACAGGTTGGTTTGTGGCGATGTAGGGTTTGGTAAAACAGAAATAGCCATTCGTGCCGCTGCCAAAGCAGTTGCCGACTCCAAACAGGTTGCCATCTTAGTGCCAACAACCATTTTGGCGTTGCAACACTATAAAACCTTTACCGACCGGCTTAAAGACTTCCCCTGCACAATTGATTACCTCAACCGTTTTAAAACTGCCAAACAAAAAACCGAAACCCTGCAAAGGCTGGCCGAGGGCAAAATTGACATCCTCATCGGAACACACGCTATTTTGGGAGGGAAGGTGAAATTTAAAGACCTCGGCTTGTTGATTATAGATGAAGAGCAGAAATTTGGCGTGGCGGCCAAAGAAAAGCTGCGCAATTTTAAAATCAATGTGGACACCCTGACCCTGACCGCTACCCCCATTCCGCGCACCCTTCAATTCTCCCTGCTTGGTGCAAGGGATTTGTCTATCATCAATACCGCCCCACCCAACAGGCAACCGGTTGAGACTGAAGTGATTTCATTCGATGAGGTCAAAATTCGGGAAGCCATCAACTACGAAGTCTATCGTGGCGGGCAAGTGTTTTTTGTCCACAATCGGGTGAAAGATTTGATTGAGGTTGCCAATATGATCATGCGCCTTTGTCCCGATGTGAGCGTGGGCATGGCACATGGACAAATGGACAATGATCAGTTGGAAGAGCGGATGTTGGGGTTTATCGAAGGCAAATACGATGTGCTGATATCCACCAACATCGTCGAAGCGGGTTTGGATGTTCCCAATGCCAATACCATGATTATCAACAATGCGCATTGGTTTGGCCTCAGCGATTTGCATCAGTTGCGTGGGCGCGTTGGCCGTTCTAACCGCAAAGCGTTTTGCTATTTAATCAGTCCGGCCCTGTTTACCCTCCCCGAAGATGCCCGCCGCCGACTGAAAGCTATTGAGCAATTTGCAGAATTGGGCAGTGGCTTCCAAATCGCTATGCGCGACTTAGACATCCGCGGGGCAGGCAACCTGCTTGGCGGGGAACAAAGCGGCTTTATTGCCGATATAGGTTACGATACCTACCATAAAATCTTAGACGAAACCATTCGGGAACTCAAACACAACGAGTTTAAAGACCTGTTCGAGGAGGAAAACCTCCGCGAACAGTCTTTTGTAGGTGATTGTCAAATAGATACCGACCTCGAAATGCTCATCCCGGACGATTATGTCGGTAGTTCACCCGAACGCCTCGCCCTCTACACCCGGTTGGACAATATCGAAACCGAAGAAGAACTCGCAAAATTTAAAGCCGAATTGGCCGACCGTTTCGGAATTCCACCCAAAGAGGTGAAGGAACTTTTTGAAGCCGTGCGTCTGCGATGGATGGCTAAAAAACTCGGTTTCGACCGCATCCTTTTCAAAGGACGCAAACTGAGATGCTATTTTATACAAAATCAAAACTCGGCCTATTACCAATCACCAACCTTTCTCAACATCATTCAGCATATCCACAAACAAATGCCACAGGCTACGTTCAAACAGAGCAACGAAAGTTTTATGCTCGTTTTCGAACAAATCAAATCCATGAGCGAAGCACGTCAATTACTGACCGATATAAATGCGGCAGTTAGTGGTTAATTGTGAATGGTGAATAGTGAATAGTCAAAAGTCTATTGTCTAAACTCATAACTCATAACTAACAGCATTACTCCTTAATCACTACATCCTTCACTTCATTGTAAACAGGGGGTAGCGATTGCAAATACTTGTAAATGGCTACCAAGTCTTCGTCTTTAAAATGTTTGAACGACTCCCAAGGCATGATGCTTTCTTTGAGCACTCTACCCGCTTTCATTCTTTGAATAAACTGCGATTGTGGCCAACTGACAATTTTTCCGGTTTTTGAGTCGGGGGTTAGATTGGGAGTCATCACCCATACACCAGGTTCTTCCATTGCGCTCGGCGTTTTCGCACCTCCCGCATACGGTTTGCCTATATATTCGCCGGTAACCATATCGGAGTTGGTATGACACCCTTTACACTCGGCGACCGAATTGGCAAGATATTGTCCATATTCAATCGTAGTATCTCGTTTGACCGATTTAGCCACTTCGCCTTCGGGGCCATAAGGCTTTACCAAATAAGCCATCATGCCTTTCATTAAGAAGTTAAATTCATTGGGCGGAATCTCATGTTTTACCGGAGGCAGAGAACGCAGATAGGAGATAATAGCGGTTAAATCTTCATCGCTCACGTTTCCGAAAGCCATAAAGGGGACCATGATTTCGTTTTTGGCATTGACCCCTTCCCGAATCATGCGAGCTAATTCTTTGTCGTTATATCTGCCAATGCCGGTTTCCTTGTCGGGCGTAAGATTTTTGGAGAACACTTTAGCCCCCGGGAAGTTAAATTCCAAACCACCGGAGAGCGGAAAAGCAAATAAATTGTCTCCCAACTTTCCTAAGTCTTCGCGCTTGTTTGAGGAGTGGCACGTTACGCAATGTGCCGGCCCGTGAACCAGATATTTGCCTTGTGCAATGATCGACGAATCGGTGCTTGCGGTAATGTTGGGATAGGGAGCATCTAATTTTGGCGGAAATTTAAGGTAAACGGCTACTACCAATAGGACGATTAAGCTGCCGAGAACGATGCCCGACCATTTCAAAATGGATAAAAGTGTTTTCATCTTGTTGATGGTTTGATGGAGGTTGAATAATATTTGCAGGGGTCTTTCTTTTTCTTCTGTGTTTCAATACGGGCGGCGGTTCGATGATATCAAATAATTGATACGGGTCGAAATCGTGTGAAGGTTTCATTGTTTTTCATTTAGGAGGCTTTTTAAATGAATAAATAGGTTATCAAAAATAGTGTTTTTCAAAAATTATTTTATTCTGTTTTTTAAAAAAAAGTTTTTTTTGATGGACTACTCTTGACTATTTACTCTCGAATACTTAGTGTCAGGAAGAAGCTATTTGTGGGCTATTGTTTTTACCGCAAATCGTAAACTGTTGATTGAAAGTGGAATATTGGTAAAGGTAAAATTCAATAAGCGGATTGACAACTATCAAACGATTTACCTATACCAATCACCTTTATAGAGAGCAATGCAATCAGTAAGTATTGCACAACATGCCCCCCAATATTTAATAGCTACCAGTTAGAATGTTGACCGTTTTTGACATAATAATAGCTCCCGCCATTTGGCCAATTATTCATAATGCTTGAACTCATGCTGCTGCCAATGCCGCTTAAAGAAGAATTTGTTTGAGCAAGTGAGTTGATATTGGAAACCGCGAGTTTTTGGGCGGCAATATTGCTGTATCCGCTTGCCAAAGCATTGGCATATGTTTGCGCTCCGATAGCCAACAATTGTTTTTCAACAACCTTAGCATTCGCTTCGGCATTGGCAATGATTTGGTTCATGATTTCGGTGTTTTCGGCAACTGTCCGGTTATAAGTTTCGGTTACCCGTTGCATCAAGTCGTCGTATGCTTTTTTGACTTCCGGATTGTTCATGTTGAATTCCATGTTATTGTACTTGTCGTAGGTTTGTTTCGATTCCTGACTCCAAGTGTTGGGGTTGTTAAAGTCCATGTTGCTGTAACGGCTCATCACGTCATCATAACCTTGGGCTTGAACTTGTGCGGTAAATACAAAGAAAAAAAGTGCTACAAAAGCAACTACTGCGGGGAAATTGAAAGATGTTTTCATAAAGCATTTGTTTGTTAAAAGTTAGTGAAGTTGTTGTTTTTTGTTTTCAACAGCGTTTTGTTCTGTTGATGATGCAAAGATACCCCACCCCAATGCCCGAAAACGAACCTAAAATATAGCGGTTTTCAATTTTTACCCAACCTATAAGGCTGTTTATAGCTTCCAAAACTCCTTTATTTTAAAGGCTTTGTAGTGACTGATGCGGTAAAAAGTCAAAACAATTTTTTGGAAATAAAATGATTGAAAAAAATCTGGGGTTTAGTAATTAACCCCCTCTTATTATGGCATTCCAATCAACTATTGCCAATTGGAATTTGTACAATTTGCTATTTAGGAGGACTATTTTACTGTTTGAATCGCGGATTAAGCGGATTTAAGGATTTCACAGATTCCCGATTGTCTTCAAAATCTTTGAAATCGTATCATCCATATAATCCGCGATTCAAAAGAGAAGGAATAGTTTGGGAATTGGAAACCTTATATTTGGTTTGGGCAGGACTTAATTCTTTCAGTTATTGCACTATTATATTTGCGTATTTGAGTGGCAGCTACTTTTTACAAAATTTTTAGGAACACCTAATAGTTGCTAATTAGTAATGATTGATTGCCGTTCGCTGATATTTTTCAGGGAAAGTAGCCTCATTTTTTGACTAATAATCGCCTTTGACACACTTTTTCGAACATTCCCAACATTCCCGACAAAGCACTCTTGTCGAATGGCAAAGCACTCTTGTCGAATGGCAAAGCACTCT
>CALCIK010000047.1 GCA_937907475.1 uncultured Bacteroidota bacterium
GGGAATGAGGGAGTTTTTGTCCCGCAGATTACGCAGATTTTCGCTGATGTTTTTTGTGAAAAAAATCAAATGTGGTTTGGCGGGAATGAGCTTTTGTCAGTATTTGCCAAAAGACCATCCACCTAAATAGCTGCCTTCAATCGTAAATCTAAAATCGTAAATTCTTCACGCCATTCCCCTCAGCATCAAATTCCAATACATGAATGGGAGGGCGTATTTTTTCATTAACCACATCGTGTATTGTTCTTTTGTTTGGTCAATGAAGGGGGCGAAGGTGGGGGTGGGGTGGTTGTCGTAGTCAAATTCTGCAAGGACTAACTTGCCGTATCCGGTAACGATGGGGCAGGAGGAATAGCCGTTGTATGACTTGGGCGAAACGATACTGCCGTTGTTGATGAAACTGAGTAAATTATGGACTAACACCGGGGCTTGTTTGCGGACGGCGGCACCGGTTTTGGCGTTGGGGGTGCTTGTGGCATCGCCAATTCCAAATACATTTGGGTATTTAGTGCTTTGCAGGCTGTGTTTGTCCACGTCTATCCAGCCGGCGGCATTGGCAAGGGGGCTGACTTTGACAAATGCGGGGGCACTCATGGGTGGGGTTACGTGTATCATGTCGTAGTGCATCACTACTTCGGAAATGGGCTTGCCGTCTTGCAAAATATCGTAAACGGCTTCGTGTTTGTCGGCTCTGATTTCTTTCAGGTTGTGGTGAAAATCGGTGATGATGCCATATCGTTCAATGACTTTGGTGAGGGTTTCGGCGTAGGATTTTATGCCAAAAATAACCCCGCCGGCGGAGGTGTAGTGTATTTGGCTTTTGTTGGTGAGGTGGTTTTTTCGCAAATAATCTCCTGCCAGATACATGATTTTATGGGGCGCACCGCCGCATTTTATCGGGGTATTGGGGTTGGTAAACAACATGGTGCCTCCTTTGAAATTCTTGAGACATTCCCAAGTATAGGGGGCAAGGCGGAACTCGTAGTTGGAACATACACCGTTGGTGCCGACCGATTCCTTTAATCCCTTGATATGGTCCCAATCAATTTGAATGCCCGGGCAGATGACCATGTAATCGTAGCCGAGGGCTTCGCCTGTGGACAGTTCAACGCTGTTGGTGTCGGGGTTTAGTTTGGTAACGCTTGCTTTTATCCATCGGGCGTTTGTGGGGATAAAATCTGCTTCGGGGCGCACGGTATCGTTGATGTCGAAAGTCCCGCCACCTACCAATGTCCATGCGGCTTGGTAATAGTGGTTTTCGGAGGGTTCGACAATGGCGATGTCCAGTTTTTTGTTTTGTCTAAGAAGTTGGGCGGCAACGGTAATGCCTGCGGTTCCTCCGCCAACAATCACGATTTGGTGATGTAGGTTTGCCATAAAAAAGTGTTATTTGGTTTAGATGAAAATGGTTTGAAGTAACAAAGTTATGAAGATAGCTTCATAAATCCATGTTTTCTATTCTAATTCTATAACAAAAGTTCGCTGAATTTTACGAACCATTATGTTAATAGACAAGTTCATTAGCAATATGGTGTGGTACTACTTTCAAAAGCAACAGAAAAGTTAATCAAGTTCTGCCGTGTATCGGTATCAAACACCATTAACATTAAGTCAGTATAACCCGAATGAATTAGCCCGATAAACGGCATGACCTACCTTGTAAAAAACCCATTGATAGGCTTGAAATATGCAAAGTATAGATGCAATCTCTTTTTGCTAACGTACTTTTTCATTTTTCTAAGATACTTTCCCGCAATTATAAGATACAAAACGGCACTTGACTGGGTTTTGGCACCATTTCACTAATACAACACACTTTTTCTTTAGTACAAGCCGGTAATTCATAAACACAAAACCACATTTCCAATACACAAAATGCAGTTTCTTAGTTACTCTATCATGTTTTATAGACATATTGACCATTTCTATTGATACTTTTTCGAGTTTATCGAATACTTTTTCATTTTTCTGATATACTTTTTCATTTTGTTGACCTACGTTGTCAGTTTTATAAGATACTTTGACCCTTCGGGACTGAGAGCCGCCTGTTTATCTAAGGAGCTGACTGAAAAGTCCAATGACTTGTTCCAATGCCGTTAGGCATGATCCCGGCGTTCGCCGGGATCGGTAATCCACCCAAAACATACAACCAAAAATGCCGTAGGCATGAAACCTTGCATTTACCATAAGTTACATCCCTACAGGATTTTTATGGTTAATCTGCACTTTGTTACCGATATTTTATCCCTACAGGATATTTATTGCTATTCGGATGCTTTTACCGCAGAGTTTCGCAAATTAACGCAAAGAAAACTTTACACAACTTTGCGTTAAAACTTTTTCACAAAATACAGTAAAGGACGACTACTTTTCAGAAATTAACATTCTAATTTAAAGCTAGAATACTTTTCGTACAGCTTCTAAATACAATAGTTCGTTAGAAATCAAGCGGCAATTCAGTCCAAAGATAAGAGTTCTAATATTTGGGGGGTGATTTTTTGATAACCCACCATCTTATGCAGAGATGTCAAAAATACAGTCAATCAAAAATAGGTTATGAACCTTTTTACCTCGTATGTTTGCCCCAGTTATGCGAACATAGTATCTTAGTAAAACTCGGTTGCAAAGGCAAAAGATTTATATGGTATAAAATCACCTAGTTACTAAGGGAACAAGGTTTCGATAGCGAAACAATCACCAAACTGTATCACGATTTTACAAAGGTAAATTATGACAATAGTTGCTGAATTTTAACGAACCATTAACTTAAGAATTTGTCCAAAAATTTCAATTATTCCCACATTGAATGCCGATATTGACAATTTACTTGCTAAATTTACCCCACTTTCTAAACCCTCCAATTTCCACCACCATGTCCACAAAAAACATCTTCGGGTTACTGATAGGCATAGACCAATATCCACAAAATGCAAGGCTGAATGGCTGTGTGGCCGATAGTTTTGATATGGAAGATTACCTGCGTCAGGCGGTACCGGCCGATAAGTTGCATTTGGTTACGCTTCGCAACCACGAGGCGACTAAGGAGAGAATTACATCGGCATTTTTGCAACATCTTTCCCAAGCCAAAGAGGACGATACGGTTGTGTTGCACTATGCGGGGCATGGGTCGAGGGAACAGGCTGACCCCGCTTTTTGGTCGGTAACGCCCGACAGGATGAACGAGGTGCTTGTGCCGGTGGATGCGATAACGCCTGCTATGACGATGGGTAATCCGCTTGCGGATAAGGAGTTGAAATGGCTGATTAAACAAATTGCCAAGAATAACCCGCATATTGCTATTGTGTTGGATTGTTGCAACTCGGGTGATGGCAGCCGATTGATTAACAGTTTTAAAAACCGGTTTACTTCTGCGCGGCAAGACGGCATTCGGAGTTTTGAGCAATATGTATTTAAGGACGATACGCAATTGACTCAAGCGTTTGAACAGCAAAAACCTATTGAATTTAAATCGGGCAAGCATATCTTGCTTGCTGCGTGCCGAAACACTCAAACGGCTAAAGAACTCAAGGTAAACGGCAGTCAGCGAGGTATTTTTACCCATAGTTTGACGGAAGCGTTGCGGAATAATAGTGGAAACCTTTCTTACAAAGACCTGATGCGGCTTGCTTCGGTAAAGGTGCTGAATACGGTTCAGGAGCAAGTGCCG
This sequence comes from uncultured Bacteroidota bacterium, assembly GCA_937907475.1. Classification (GTDB taxonomy): domain Bacteria; phylum Bacteroidota; class Bacteroidia; order Chitinophagales; family UBA2359; genus UBA2359. The sequence goes on from CALCIK010000047.1 coordinate 3,668, forward strand.
CAACTGGAGGCGGTGATTGATAGCTCTCAAGCCGATATGATTTTTTTGGGCGGAAATGCCTCCAAACGGAAATATTACATTGTTACGAAAAACCCCAATTCGGGGGTATGGGAAATGGATGCCGGTCAAATTAACGGCATCACGCTTGCTGCTTCTGAACCCACGACTTTTGCATTGTTTAACCAAAACACCGATTTGGATGCCGACTTTCCATTGGCAGTTGCCGAAGCCAAAGTTGAGCAACTCGAATTGCACCGGAGTGTGCTGAACATTGCAGACCAAAGCCAACTTCAAGCGACTTCTTACAAAGCATTGCCGACCAATATTCCCAGTCCGAAACTTAAAGTGAGGTTTGAACCCGAAACGCCTTCGCCACGCCTTTATTCGGCTATATCCTTGTTAAGGGCGGTGCTTTATACGGCAGGACAAGGCGGGAAGCCCTCGGCTTATGTGGAGGAAGTTTACAACAACACAGAACCCGATTACCGCGTCATTTCCTATATGCACAATGGGAAGGGGAAATATAAAGTGTGCGGACCGCTTGACGACCGCCCGTTGATTGAACAAACGGTGGGTTTTGGATGGCGGGAGGCGATGGAATTGGTGAAACAATTGGAACATATCGCACAATGGGAGCAAATTAACCGTTTGAAAAATGTTGCAAGCAATATCAAACCTGCCGAGTTTGAGATAGAGGTGTTGATGTCGGATAGGGACAGGAGTAATGGTAATTGGTCTGATTTTCGGAAAGTGCCGACCGATAGCGGCATTTTAGACATTCGATACTACGAATTTGAAGAGGAAACGACAGACGAATCGGGAAGGAAGGTGAAAGAAATGCATAGTTCGCCTGAAATCAAAATCCGAATTAATAATAACAGCGACCGAGCGTATTTTGCCTCTTTGTATTATCTCAGTTCTGATTTTTCGGCCACCAACGAGCTGCTCCAAAAACGCCAAATTGCGGCACAACAAAAAGGGGTTGCGGCATTGGAAGACAATGCGATTACGCCTCAAGTGCCTCAAGAACTTCAAAACTTAGGCATCAGTCAAGACAAATCTGTTTTGAAACTATTGGTCAGTACCGATGATTTTAACGCCGATAGCTATAACCTGAAAGGGTTGCAGTATGCTGAAAATATGCGGTCGTTGGTAAAAAGCACGAGACAAACGCCTGCTAAAGATTGGCAAACCTTTACCCTTATTATCAATGCCATTAAATCTTTTGACGGGAATGGGCGCGAATTATTGGCCAAAAGCGGCATTCAAATCAGCCTGCCCAATGGGTTTAATGCCAATGTTGCGGTTTCTTCCCATCAACAATCTGAAAGCACTCGCGACCTGCATCGTCAGTCATTGCCGATGATTCCCGATATGTTGTTGGCCGATACCGATACTTCGGAAGTGCTGCCCCTCATTGCCACACGAGGCACTGCCCCTGTGTTGAACGTGATGGAACTGAATAATGTGCAAAATGCCGAAAGCATTACTCCCGACAACCCCATCACTATTTCCCTGCCTCATTCGCTTGAAGAGGGAGAAACGATTTTGCCTTTTGCGACTGATGGAGAGTTTTACTATCCGCTTGGGTTTGCTGAAAGTAACGAAGATGGCAGCACGACTGTTACGATTGAACGGCTTGTTGTCGAAGACCCTTCGAATTCGGAAAGGGCGGTCAGGGGGCTTTTCAATACTGCAAAAATTGTTTTTCACAAACTCATCGGTCAAAAATTGGGTTTTGGGTATGAATATCCCTACTTGTCCTTTGTCAGCGTTGACGAAAACGGCAACTCGGTATATGAAAACAACAAATTGGCGGTTGCGGAAAAGGTAAAACAAGCAGCGCGTGTCCTTGTGATTATTCATGGTTTTACCGGTGAAACAAAAGCATTTCTGCAACCCGAACGGAAAAAACCGGTCAATCCGCTGCTTTTAGATATTCAGCAACACTACGATTTGGTGCTGGCATTTGACTACGACAGTTACAGCACAGGTATTCGTCAAACCGCCTTGGATTTCAAAAAACGCCTTACGGATGTGGGGCTTGGTGGTGGGCATGGTAAAACGCTTCACATTATGGCTCATTCGATGGGCGGATTGGTTAGCCGTTGGATGATTGAAAAAGAAGGGGCATCAGATATGGTTCAGCATCTTATCATGCTGGGAACGCCAAACAACGGCAGCCCTTGGCCAAAAATGAAAGATTGGGCAGCATGGGCGGTTACGATTGGGCTGAGTAAAATAACTTTGGTGGGTTGGCCATTATTAGCCCTCAATTATTTGATGGAAGGAACTAAAAAAGCGGCGTCCTTAGACAAAGTTACGGACGATATGAAGCCCGGATCGGAGTTGATACTATCGTTGGACGGCAGCAATGACCCGGGTATTCCCTATACCATCATTGCGGGAAATACTTCGATTTTGCTCAAAACTCAACCCGATGGGGAAGGGAAAGTGAAACAGATATTGGCTAACCTGGGTATTGACAAAGCTCATTACCAAGTCCTCACACAGTTCCTATTCCGCGAGGACAACGACATTGCCGCAAGTAAAAGCAGCATGACCAATGTATCGGCTGCGAGAAATCCTATCCCGCAATTGGTGATAGCTCCTTGTGACCATATCAGCTATTTTACTACTGATGCGGGGCGGAAGGTGATTGAAGAATGGTTAAAGGTTAGTGGTTAATTGTAAATGGGGATAGTTTGTCCCGCAGATTACGCAGATTTTCGCTGAGGTTTTTTTGTAAAAGAAATAAATGTGGTTTGGCGGGATGAGCATATAGTAAATGGGGATAGTTTGTCCCGCAGATTACGCAGATTTTCGCAGAGGTTTTTTTGTAAAGAAATCAAATGTGGTTTGGCGGGAATGAGCATATAGTAAATGGGGATAGTTTGTCCCGCAGATTACGCAGATTTTCGCTGAGGTTTTTTTGTAAAAGAAATAAATGTGGTTTGGCGGGATGAGCATATAGTAAATGGGGATAGTTTGTCCCGCAGATTACGCAGATTTTCGTTGAGGTTTTTTGTAAAAGAAATCAAATGTGGTTTGGCGGGAAAGAGGGATAGTTTGTCCCGCAGATTACGCAGATTTTCGCTGAGGTTTTTTTGTAAAAGAAATCAAATGTGGTTTGGCGGGAATGAGCATATATCAGTATCTGCCTTTAGAACAATGTACTTAGATAGTTGCTTTACATGTAAAACCCCCGATATAGTACTTTGGCTATATCGGGGGTTTGTGTTTTTGGAGTGGTTTACTTCATCAAATCTATCAAATCAGCTTCGTCCTCTAAGGAGATTCCTGTTTTGGGTTTCGGCCATTCTAATTGCTCGTAATAGGCGGCAGTTTGGGTAAAAGAGTCTTGTAGGGGGGTGAGGATGGGTGGGAAATCGGCTAACAAGCGGCTATTGTCCATCATCAAGAAGCTGCCGTTCATCCAAAGGGGCAGGTCTGTCCATACCTGTACTTTTTCTTTGTCTAAAAATTCGGTTGATGCCATGCTGAAATTGGGCTGAGTATTTACCGCTGCCGCCATAGTGTTGACCGTTTCAAAGAGATTGGTTAAGGGGTGGGTATTGACGTTATATACTTTGTTATGTTGGGGGAGGTCAATGGAGGTAATGATGATGTTGGCAAGGTCGTTGACAAAGGTAAAAGAGTCTTTGGAGGTTTGCCCTGTTTCGGGAAACAAAATTTGCTTGCGATTTTTAACCCGATATAGCCAATAATAGTGCCTGTCGAACGGGTCGTAAGGGCCGTAAATAACCGAAGGGCGCAAAATAATCGCATCTAATCCCTCGCATTGCAAAAGGGCTTCTTCACAGGCCACTTTACGTTGTCCGTAGGTTGCCATTGTGTTATCGGTGCGCTGTTCGGTGGAGCAAGGCAGCAAATCAAAGTCTTCGCCAATCAATTTGTTTTCCGAAATTTCCAGATTGTAAACCGATGCTGTTGAAATAAAAATATAGCGTTTACAATGTGGTTGGATGCGCGAAGCAAAGGTCTGTAAAGTATTGGGGTAATAGCCGGAAATGTCAATCACCGCATCCCAATCTTCGGAGCAGGTTTGGAACAGGTCATCGGTTTCGCGGTTGCCATGTATTTTTCGCAGTTCGGGAAACAGTTGTGCGTTGGTTTTACCGCGGTTAAACAACACCACTTCATACCCGCCACGTTTTAATAACTCCTCTACCAATACGCGGCCTACAAATTGAGTGCCGCCCAATACAAGTACTTTTTTCATGCTAAAATGTTTTGTCCGATTTTGCAAAATAGCTTCCATGCAGCCTCGATTAGAAAACGAGGCTTCGGACAATTAGTGTTCGAGGTAGGTAAAATATTTCACCTACCCAACTGCTAGACCCTATTTATTTATGATTTGCAATTTCCCGGCTAAAGGTAATTAGAACTGCCGTTTACCAAAGCAAGAATAAATACGATCAAGAACATGAGCATAGAAGCTCCTGCTATTAGTTTATTGCGGCGTTTGAAGCCTATGAACCCTAAAGGTATGGCAAGGATAACCAAAGTAAGTTTGATGTGAAACCAACCGTTAACCTTCATCCACGCACCGCCGTAAGAAGTAAGGATGTAAATCCCGGTAATTATAAACACTAAAGCAATTACCCCTTCTGTTGCAATCGTTTTTTTCTTGTAGTTTTCGAGTGCGCGAGTTTCGTCTAAAAAAAGCAAGATTGTTTTTGCCAAAAAAGAGAGCAAAAACAAAACAACCGTACCCAAATGCAGGTATTTCACAAAATCAGGCCCAAATGTTCCCATAATTGAATGTTATTTTAGATTTGCACAAATCTACCAATTTACCCAACACGGCAAGCAGGTAAGGCAAAAAAATACTTAAATCTTTGAATCCTCCTTACTTTTTATGGCAAATCATAAACCCGTTCACAAAACTTAAATTTACTTACTCTTTCTTGTCTATTTAGTACTTACCTTGTTTGCTGTTAAAAATAACTTGGAACGCTATTGGTTTCTGTTTTCCTCTACCATTTAATATTATCCGCTTATGCTAAGGTTTGTATTCATAGCTATACTTTTGTTTCATGGATTAATACATCTGTTAGGTTTTGTGAAAGCCTTTAAATTAGCAGAAGTGAGCCAATTGATGTCGCCAATTTCAAAGACAGGAGGCGTTTTTTGGATGTTGTCGTTCTTGCTGTTATTGACGGCAGCGGCGTTTTTTGTCGGTAAGAACAATTGGTGGTGGCTGTTTGCCATAACAGGAGTCGTTTTATCGCAAGTACTCATAATCGGTGCATGGCAAGATGCTAAATTCGGCACGATAGCCAACTTAATCATCCTTTTAGTAGCAATAGAAGCCTTTGCGGTGTGGAGGTTTGATGAAATGGTGAAAGCAGAAGTTAGGCAACTTTTTCAAGCCTCAACTCCTACTAATAATGAGGTCATCACGCCGGATAAAATAACCCGGCTTCCTGTACCTGTTCAGCGATGGCTAAATCAATCTGGTGTGGTGGGTAAAGAAAGAAGCACATCGGTTAGGTTAAAGCAAAAGGTAGAAATGAAAATGAAACCCGAACAGACCGATTGGGTAAAAGCAGAAGCGCAACAATATTTTGCCCTCAACGAACCGTCATTCGTTTGGCAGGTATCCATGCAAATGATGCGGGTCGTGGAGGTCGTTGGTCGAGATAAGTTTATGGATGGTAAGGGGCAAATGCTGATTAAAGCCTTTGGTTTGGTGAGTATTGTCAACGCTGCCGATGAAAAAATTGACCAAGGCACCTTACAGCGATATTTGGCAGAAACGGTATGGTTTCCATCGGCGGCACTCAGTCCTTATATTACTTGGGAAGCGATTGACTCCATTTCCGCAAAAGCCACTATGAGCTATAAGGGCACGACCGGTTCGGGTATTTTTTATTTCGACCAACAAGGGCAATTTGATAAATTTATCACGCAACGCTATATGGGAAGTGGGGCAGAGGCGGTATTGCGCGAATGGGTCATCACCACACTGGAAACCCGAAACCTAAACGGCATCAATATCCCTGTAAAAATGGAAGTTACTTGGAAACTGGATGAAGGAGATTTTAATTGGTTAAAACTCGACATCACCGATATTGAGTACAACAACCCCCAATTATATTAACGAAAACAGCAAACACCCGATATGTTGGAAGTTGGTACTTGCCAACACTCAATATAAATTGTTTAGAGGCGAAACAATTTTGGTTAAATCTTTTTCGCTAAAAGCAATAACCGGTAATACGCCTAAGCGTTTACCCTGAAGCAAGTCTAAAACCATTTGGGGGATTTCACTTTTAAGAATCGGGATTTCGGGCATGTCGGTGGTGGAAGATCCTATTTTTTTAAGCAGGATAATTCCACAAACAGGTGCTTCATCTCTAAGCCGGGTACCGGCATAAGTACCGGCTATCCATTCAAATTCATCAATGTTTCGGTTAAATCCGACATACAGGCAAATGAGCGATATGTGCTCTGGTTTGCTGTTTGGTAATTCTAAAAACAGAGTTGAACCTGTGCGCCAAACTCTACCACGCCCGGATTGGTAAATGGGTGCGCCATCTGAATCATAATAAGTGAGTTGGGCTTTGCTGTGGTGGTTTAAAAAACTGATGACCGCGCAATTTACAGATTCGTTCCAATGACTGTAATAGTAGTAGTAGTAGTGGGTAAAGTTGGTTTGTTCCGGCGCATCTTTTAACATGGTTGTTTCAAACAAATAGCTGTTCGTTTCAGAATCTCTGAACACAGTAACTTTGTAGAAGGCCAACAGGATTGCTAGAATGTCGGTTAGTTTGTGTCGAGATAACTTCTTCATTCTATATAAATCAAAGCGGCGGGCTTTGCTCATACTTGTTATGCCTGTTGCAATTTCAACAGCACGAGAACTCAAATTAAATTCATCTTTTAGATAGTGTAATAAACGGTCAATCAATACAGAGGCTTGTTCAATACTTAACCTATCAGGTAAAATCTGTTCCTTCATTGGGATGTATTTAGTGTTAACATAATTTAAGTTAGTGATGAATTAGTGATTAATAGTTCCCAAATTATAATTAAGTTCTTTTCTGAACTTTGCAAAATTAATGGTAAAGAAACAATCCGATGTGAAAAAAACGGAAAACATATTTTATTTCTGAAAAATTCACATGTTTTCAACGAACGAGACAATATTTTTGCCTCTTCTACCTTGTAATTTACCGTAGGAGTTTATTTATTGTATTTGGTAATTTGTTGAAGTAAAGCATTTGCATAATAGTCGTTTTCCAATTAAAAACTGAAGATTTTGTGTCCCCATGCGTAGTACATGAAATTATGTAAACACGTATGACATTATAGGAGGTAGTTGCGGTTAAATCAAACCGGTAACTATCTCCTTTTTTATTTTTTGAAAGTTACTCTCCGCCTTGTTTGTTACTCTGCAAAATGCTGGTAAATGTTAGGAAAGTGGTAAAAAGAATCTGGTTTTTTTAAAAATCTCACATTCAAAGTCCAAATAAGTGCTTTTGAGTAATTCCGAAAACATCACATTCAGTCAATTAAGTGAGGGATACGGTTATCAATTCGCACAACATCGTAAAGATAATGAATGTCTTTATTTTATAGTACTTTTTGAGCAAATAATAATAGTACTGTTTCATCAAACAAAATCAGGAATTGTTAATTTCAAGTTAGTTAAGGACAATGTTTACACAATAACTTACATAAAAATGAATAGAAAAACTTGCGGCATACAAATTAGAAAGGCAAACTATTTTCTGCCAATTTGTATATTTGAGCAGGATTTTTTTGAAATGAGAAAAACTTGGGAAATGCCATCCTTCCTTTAAAACTATTGACATGTAGCCACATACTTAGCTCTTACATCATTCACCTCTAACTAAAACAAACTCATAAAACATGGAAAAAATAACATCGCCCCAACACTATGTTTTTGTGCATGGCTCTTTTCACGCAGCGTGGTGCTGGTTTAAAATGCAGCCTTTACTAAACAAAAACGGGAACACCTCCGAAGCGATTGACCTGCCCGGACATGGGCATGAAAAGACTCCTCCCGCGAAAGTTACTTTAGACAATTATGTGGATGTCGTTTGTCAAGCTATTCAAAAATACGACCGCCCTGTCATTCTAATCGGCCACAGCCGGGCAGGGATTGTGATTTCTCAAGTGGCAGAAAGGATGCCCGATAAAATTGACAAATTAGTTTACCTCTGCGCTTTTCTAATTCCCAATGGTGAACCAATGGTTGCAACCGCTCTTACCGACTCAACATCGTTGTTGGTATCCAACTTGATATTTAATGAACAGGAAGGCTGGCACTTTCCGAAAGAATCTATTTTTAAAGATGCTTTTTACAATGACTGCTCAGAAGAAGATGTTGCACTTTGCAGTTTCTTATTGTCCAAAGAGCCAAATACTCCCGTTGGAACACCACTACAACTTACGGAGGAGTGCTATGGGAAAGTGAAAAAGGTCTATGTTCATACCATAATTGACAACACGCTCACGTTTGAACATCAAAAAATGATGGTGAAGAGAATACCTGTTGACCAAACATTTGAATTAAAAACCGGTCATTCACCGTTTCTCTCTCAGCCCAAAGAGCTTGCTAACATACTGCTAAGTTTATAAACGCAAGTCGTTTTTATTTTGGGTTATAGAGGTTGTACAGACCGAGATGCGGTACTGTTAAAGACTTTTGTTGATGTTAACAATATGCTGCTCATTGCTGATTGAAAAATGCAAGGCGAATTCGTTTTGAGGTACGGTAGTGTTATATATAACCCGAGTTTAGTAAAACAGAACAATAAGCAGTACCTTAGCGTTTTAATTGGCAAATTCGAGTAATTGCAACGGTAAGCCCTTACTCATTGCCAAGTTCTATAATTTTGAAAACCATTTTCAGATGAAAAAAAGTCATATAGCTGCCTTATTGGTTATTGGCGCACTCATAGCTTACATCATCGGTACATCGGCCAATTACAGCACTTATGAATCCTTTGCAACCGCAAATTCCAATGCGGGAAAAGAGTTTCAGGTAGTAGGTGTTTTGGCAGAGGGTAAAGAAATGCACTATAACCCCGAAGAAGATGCCAATCGGTTTACCTTTTACATGATTGACGAGAACAACGAAACGCGAAAGGTGGTGTACTTTGGTGCTAAACCTACAGATTTTGAACGCTCCGAAAAGATTGTTCTGACCGGAAAAATGCAAGGGGAAGAATTTCATGCTACGAAGATACTTCTCAAATGCCCGTCTAAATACATAGAAGATCAGTTGGACGAGAAGGGGTATTACTCGCCCAAAACTGCTGCATCGGTCAATTAAACTAAACGGTCATCAGGCTGTTTGGATGGAAATGTCAGCACTTGTGGCAGGTCAAACTGCCGAAAATCACCGAACATCAAATTATGGAAAAAGCATTAGATATTCAGTATATCGGCGAATGGCTGTTGGCGGGAAACCTAGGTCATTTGTTTACCCTTATCAGCATGGTAGCGGCTTTGTTTGCCGCTATTGGTTTTTACAAAGCAGTTACTACAGAAAGTATCAACCAAAATGAAAGTCAATCTTGGCAGCGTATGGCTCGCATAGGTTTCTACTTTCATGCCTTTTCGGTGATAGCCATCATTTTCATTCTGTTTTTCCTCATTCTCAACCACCGTTTTGAATATAAGTATGTTTGGCAACACTCTTCTCGCAGTTTGCCGGTCTATTACATGATTTCCTGCTTTTGGGAAGGTCAGGAGGGGAGTTTTCTGCTTTGGCAATTTTGGACAGCTTTTCTTGGGTTGATATTGATTCGGGTTGCAAAGACTTGGGAAAACAGGGTGATGAGTGTCGTCAGTTTGTTACAGATATTTTTGGCAGCAATGCTCATCGGCGTTTACTTTTTTGGATATAAAATAGGAAGCAGCCCTTTTGTTCTGATGCGGGATGATATGATAAACTCCCCCATCTTTATGCGCGCCAATTACCTCGAATTTGTTACCGATGGGCGGGGGTTGAACCCTTTGTTGCAAAATTACTGGATGGTTATTCACCCTCCCACATTATTTTTGGGTTTTGCTCTCACCGTAGTGCCATTTGCATACGTGTTAGCTGCCCTATGGAAACGCAATTTTGATAATTGGGTCAAACCCACTTTAGTTTGGTCTTTGATTACCGGTGGCGTTTTGGGAGTAGGAATCCTGATGGGAGGGGCATGGGCTTATGAAGCTTTGAGCTTTGGCGGTTTTTGGGCTTGGGACCCTGTCGAAAATGCTTCGCTCGTTCCTTGGATTGTATTGATAGGTGGAATTCATACTTTACTAGCATACAAACATACGGGTCATGCCCTAAGGGCTACAGCTACGATGCTTATTTTGTCTTTTATGCTCATTTTGTATTCTACCTTTTTGACCCGTAGCGGCATTTTGGGCGATTCATCTGTCCATTCTTTTACCGATTTAGGCATGTCAGGGCAGTTATTGGTCTTCATGCTGGTTTTTCTTTTTTTATCCGTTGGTTTGTTGGTTCATGGTTGGAAGGCCATGCCCGCACCGGCAAAGGAAGAAACGACCGACTCGCGAGAGTTTTGGATGTTTGTGGGTTCTTTAGTACTGCTATTGGTATCGGCACTTATTACGCTCGACACTTCTTGGCCGGTGGTGAACAAGATATTCGGAACGAAAATTACCATCACCGAACCCATCGCACATTACAACCGATATACCGTTTGGTTTGCATTGGTGGTTGCCTTGCTCAGTGCCACTATTCAGTATTTGCGATACAAAAAAACGGGAACTTCGGGGCTGATTAAAAAAATTGTAGCTCCTACTTTAGTGGCATTGGCACTCACTATGATTATTGGTTTCGCCTTACAAATCACCCACTTCGCTTATGGACTGTTGTTGTTCGCTACGTTATATACGATATGTGCGAACACCAACTACTTGTTTGCTGCTTTATCGGGTAAGATTAGGGTTGCCGGCGGTTCAATCGCACATATTGGGTTTGGTATATTGATATTGGGGGCACTCATTTCGGCAGGGAAGCAAGAAATCATCTCGCTCAACACAGCAGGAATTGATTATGGTGAGGCATTTAACGAACAAAATAAGCGGGAGAATATATTGCTCTACAAAGACCGTCCTATTCAGATGGGTCCTTATTGGGTAACTTATATTGGCGATTCGGTCGTTCCTCCCAACACACTTTATAAAGTGCTGTATGAGAAAAAGGTGAACGAAGAAGATAAACCGACCGAAGTATTTACCCTTTATCCCAATGCACAAGTCAATCCCAATATGGGACTGATAGCCAACCCCGATACACGACACTATCTGACCAAAGATATTTTTACCCATGTCAGTTCGGTAGCCGATAAGTCAAAAGATAAAGAAGAAGAGCAGCTAAAGGAAATTGAACTTGCTCCGGGAGATACTGCTATTACCAGTGGCAGTTTTGTCGTACTGAAAAGCATCAACCCCAATCCTTCTGCCGTCAACTACGTACCTGCTACGGGGGATATTGCCGCTTCTGCACAATTAGAAATTATTGATGTAAAGGGCAAAAAATATACAGCCGAACCCATCTACTATATTCGAAATAGTACAGAAAATACAGTAATTGCCGAAGTGGAGGAGATGAATATGACCATCAAATTTGAGAAGATACTACCGGAAAAAGGGAAAATAAAATTAGCCATCATAGAACGTAACCGTCCGGTTGACTTCATCATCCTAAAAGCGATCATTTTTCCTTTCATAAATCTATTATGGCTGGGTTGCTTGATTATGACTTTTGGGTTTATCATCAGTGTCGTACACCGCTATCAACAAGGACGGACACGTAAGTCAAAATCTAATGAAATAGTAACCGAAATTTCAGAAGGAGGGGCTTCGGTGCAACCGGTAACGGCATTTAGAGATAAGGAAGGGTAATCTTTCATGAAATTGATTGTTGCCCAAAATCATTACATTTGGTTTGTGATTTTGTATCAATTTACTTGAATTTGAGTTAAAATAAGCGGCTTATTTGATATTATCGTATAAGTGTTCTATCTTGGCACGATTACAGTAATGGGGTATTGTTGCGAAGCAATTAGCAATGTATCATCCGCTAATGTTTATTTTAGGTTTCTGCTACTTCAATGATTGAATATTGAGATTATGTCATTGCTTTCTTTAGCGAACGATTTGATGCCGGGATGGTTAAAAAACAAGTATGTTTTTACCACCTTAGCCTTTATACTTTGGATGCTGTTATTTGACAGCAACACCTTTCTTTCGCAAATACGAATGCGGATGGAAATTAACGAAATGCAATCTATACAAACCTTTTACAGGGAAGAGATTCAAAAGTCAAATGCCGAACTGAAAGAATTGCTGACTAATAATGCGACCTTAGAAAAATTTGCCCGCGAACACTATCTGATGAAACGTCCCGATGAGGATGTGTTCATTATAGTGAACGAATAGCCTTACTTTATCGCGACTGTTTAAGAAGATCATATAACCCGCCCCATATTTCAACAAAGGCACTGAGTACCCTATTGAGTATTTAGTGCCTTTGTTGTTTTGTATTTTGTTAAAGTTGGGATTACAATACGGGTTTTGCAGATTTTTTTGTTAAAAAATGACACAAATAGGAGAAGAATTGAAAAGGATTTTCTATTTTGCCCTCGTTGTTTGAACAATAATCAAACTTACTGTCAATACAACTTGAAGTATCCAACTAAAACACACATTTTATTCAATAACCAACAAATTGCAGGCTTTATGGACAACATTCCTTTGACGAGAATTGGACAGATTTTATTTACCGTTCCGTTTTTTGTGTTCGGGCTATTTCACTTAATGGGGGCAGATGCTATGGCAGGCATGGTACCGATACCCGGAGGCGTAATTTGGATTTACCTTGTCGGAATCGCACTTATCCTTGCCGGTGTCAGTATTGTGATTAGAAAGAAAACACGATTGGCATGTTTACTTTTAGCTTTGATGCTTCTCATATTCGTTTTGAGTATTCACTTGCCGGGTGTATTGGCAGGTGGCGATGGTGTTCAGGCATCATTAGGCAACTTATTGAAAGACATCGGTTTAATGGGTGGTGCTTTGGTCATTGCCAATCAGTTCGGTAACGATTAGTTTCATTTGAGAAATTCAAGTATAGTTTTATGAAAAGCCGCTGTTTTTTAATGGCGGCTTTTTTATTAGACTAAAATCTTAACGAAACATCCGGCAGCTCATACCTTATTTTCCGCACTCCTAATTCTACTTTGTCGTATTTAGGATGGTGTTTCCTATTTGATGGAGGATTTTCAAATACAGGTCATTTTGGTTCAGTATCAACCTATTACTTTCTCCTATGTGCAAAGGGAAAGAACGCTTGTCATCATGTCAACCAAATGGATAATCGCAAGAAACAAACATTGACAAAATAGGGTTTACTAAAAGGTATTAACTCAAACGGCAACGCTTAAGCATCAAATGAACATTGCATCGGTTAATACATCACTTGAAAGCTGACTGCTCAAAAAGCAGTCGAAAAGTTCCGTAACCCGACAAATTACAGCCGGACATAACTTTGCAGGAACGGTGAAATCCTTTAATTCTCTTAAAAAAAAAGAAAGTAAAATGCCTTCTGATATAGATTTTCTCACCTCGAAAACATTCAACATTTCCCTCTTTCAATTTGCCCAAAGGCAACAATTGTTTTCGTGATATATATGAGCCGAAGCCCACAAACGGTGATCTAATCGCCTGATTTTATCATCAACTTTTCCGAAAAGTCCATCAATTCTTAGTATCTATTCACCAATTCTTGGGGTTCGTCCAACTCTTCTTTGGAGAAATTCAACAATTCTAAGGGTTTATTCAACAATTTCTTGAGAAAACTCAACAATTATTTTTTTGTTATTCATCAAGTTCCTGAGTTCATTCATCAATTCTTGGGGGAACTTCAACAATTCTTTGAGTTTCTTCAACAAGTTTCTGAGGAAATTCAATAATAAAATTTTTATAATTCATCAAGTTCCTGAGTTCGTTCATCAATTCTTGGGGGAAATTCACGAATTCTTTGGGTTCTTTCAACAAGTTTGGGAGAACATTCAACAACTGATTGGATTTTATTCATCAATTCTTGGGATTTATTCATCAAATCAGGGGGGAAATTCATGAGGTTTGGGGGTTTATTCATCAATTTGTGGAGGATATCCTTCAATTTTACCGGTTTATTTGAGGCAAATTTGACCATTATTTGTCCCATTTTCTCAATGTTTTTCGCAAAGGTGGGGGCTATTCAGGATAATGGTGGTGGTATTTCGGCTAAAGACCCCCTATTTTCATTGTGCTGGGCGACAAAATAAGCAAAGCGATGCGATATGCCTATATGGGTCCAAACTGTTGTTTCATGGCGAACAGCACTAATTTATCCTTGGGCAAGAATTGAGTTATAATATCGCCCTTGTTAAGCTTCACCGTTGATATCGTTGCGAAACGCTGCGGTAAACAATCTTAGCTACACTATGCTCTCAGAATTGTAATCCCCCATATTTTAAAACAAGGGGTGCGAAAAGTCTGTCACACCTTACCGGATTCAAAATATTGTGCCAACTCGTGGTCAAAATAATGAAGAGCGTTTTTGATGGGGAGGGGCAATCCGCCTCCGAGTGCGCAAAGAGAGCCAAGTTCTAAAGTTTCAATGAGGTCGGTAAAAAGGGTTTTATCAATCTTGTAGCCCTCGGATTGTGCTTTTTGAAGCATTTCCGCACCTCGTGTAGATCCTAAACGGCAAGGGAAGCATTTACCACAGCTTTCATGAGCAGTGAATTCAAATAAATGTTGTAAGTATTCAATAATGGGGAAATTTTGCGGAATGCAAACTATCGAGGCATGTCCGAGCAAAAACCCATTTTGGGCAAAAGATTCAAAGTCTATGGTCAGGTCGTTTACCTTTTGAACAGGAACTAAACCACCCAATGGGCCGCCAATATGTAGGGCTTTGACGGGTGTTTTGAAACCCATCCCAAGTTCGTTGATAACGATGGATAGGGGAGTGCCCATCGCGACTTCATACAAGCCCGGGCGGTTGAAATGCCCATCCAACGAAAGCAATTTGGTTCCCGTGGATTTACCTAGTCCAATAGCTGCAAATTGTTTTCCGCCGTTCAACAATATATAAGGTATGCAGGCAAGCGTTTCAACATTATTGACAACGGTGGGGCGATTGAATAATCCTTGTTGTGTGGGGTAGGGGGGGCGCACCCGTACTTCGGGTCGCTGTCCTTCTAAAGACGAAAGCAAGGCAGTTTCTTCACCGCAAATATAAGCTCCCTGTGCTTTGATGATTTTAAAATGAAAGGTGAAGCCTGAGTTCAGGATATTTTCGCCGATTAGGTGATTTTCGTATAACTGCGTTACAGCTTGTTCTATGACGGTGATGGATTGAGGATATTCTGCCCTGATGTATAAACCCCCCCAATTTGCTCCAATGATAAACGCACCAAGCATCATGCCCAGCAATACTGAGTGCGGTTGTTGCTCTAACAGGTACCGGTCAGAGTAAGCACCAGGGTCGCCTTCATCGGCATTGCAAAC
This sequence comes from uncultured Bacteroidota bacterium, assembly GCA_937907475.1. Taxonomy (GTDB): domain Bacteria; phylum Bacteroidota; class Bacteroidia; order Chitinophagales; family UBA2359; genus UBA2359. Next base: position 19,253 of record CALCIK010000047.1, read on the forward strand.
AATAAACTTAAGCTCACCGGGGGTACTTCTACACGAGTCTAACTTGAAGGCAATGGGAAATCCTGCACCCCCGCGCCCGCGCAAACCCGATGTTTTTAATTCTTCCAAGAGTTCCAATGGAGAACATTGCAAGGCGTTTTTCCAAAGTTGGTAATAGGTATGGATATCGGTAAAAGGTTGCGTGAGTATCGGTGTGCCATAACTTCCAACATGATAGTGGTCGTTGGGCAGTCCTTTTCCGGATAAGATTTCGGAGACATGGTTGATATCATCTCCCGAATAGTTAACCCCTTGGTAGTGAAAAGCACTGTTTTCGTGACACCTGCCAAGGCAACACATATTGCCAATTTCATCGGGGGTAAAGTGGGTATTCAATTGATTGGATACATTATCTTGTGTGCCGGCAGTAAGGCAGGCACTTCCATTACACACATACACTTTCTTGCTTTCGTTTTCGGCCTTTAGAAAATCGTAAAAAGATGCCGTGCCATAAATATTGGCATTTCCCATCAAAAACTCCTCGGCAAGCTTTTCCATATCTTCCTTAGAAGGCGTTCCTTTTCCTTCTGCCTTCTTTGCCAAAACTTCAAACAGGTTTTTACCAAGGCCTTGCCGGCCGGATAGGTTAGATAGGTTTTTAGACATGGTATTGTGATAACTAATGGTAAAATGAGGTATGAAGTTACGATGTTTTCATGAATGGCAATTATATCGTTGTGTTTTTTCTTCATTTTCGTCAAAGGCGTTTTTTTGATTTGCGATACTGCGACTTCTATCGAGACAGGTTTTAGATTTAAAATTGGTGAATGTTATGCGGTTGACAAACTTGATTTTCAGGATGACATAAAACCATTGCAGGATGACTTAACTCCTTTGCAGGTTGACAATAAACTTTTGCAGGATGACTTTTTTCAAATAGCCGGATGATTAAAAACTTTTGCAGGATGATTCTGCTCCATTGCAAAGTGACAAATAACTTTTGCAGAATGACTTTTTTCAAAAAGCCAAATGAAAAAAACTATTTGCAGGATGGCTTTGCTTCCTTGCAGAATGATAAATAACTTTTGCAGCTTGCAAAATGGGTGTGTGATGGGAGGATTTTTTGATCATCAAAGGAGGGGGCTATTGTGCGATTTGTTTGCCTTTTTGTTTGATGGGTTGACCGAAACAAAACACTGCCTTCCTGATAATGGTCATTGCTCGTATTTAATGAAGCTGCTGATGAATTTTCGTATCATTGTTGCAGGAGGTATAATGAAGAATGTCAGATTGGAAAACTGTTTTAAAACAACATTGAAATATTGATAATTTGCGAAAATGTTCAATCTTAATTTCATTTATCTGTCTGTCGGTTATTCATTTTCGCTTTGTGTTGACATGTTTTATGAGTTAAATATGTTATCGCTCGGTTGTTCGTTATTATTTGTTAAAAAATAATGACAAAATTCTGACAAAAAATAGAGTTTGTAAAACTAAAAAAATGTAGCTTTACCCCCAAAATATCCTTAATCGCATCATTTGTTGTGGTGAAATACTATAACAACAATTGAACAAAGGGCGATTGATGTATCGGAATTGTGAAATAGAGAGTAGTCATTCCTGCAATACCTACTCATTCCAAAAGAGATTAGTAAGACAAATGCCTCATTGGAAGAACCTTAGCATTTGCAAACAGTAGTTTTCGTCCTTTAATAAGATTTTTCTATTGAACTTTTCATACTCAAATTTCATGTCTATGTTACCCAACATGTTACCCAACCAAAACCAATGGCAACCGGCCATTCGATTTGCTTCGAACCAACTCCAATCTTTATCCATTCGGACAATCGTTCTTATGTTGATGGGATTAGTCTTTAATTCACTAACCGTCAACGCACAAGACGTAAGCACGAAAATTACCCCTGCCCCTGCTGTTTTGTATCAGGATTTCGGTTCTGCTACAGCCGTAAGCAGCCAAACTGCCGCAGTTGGCGCGCCTGGTGATGTGGGTAATAAAGGGGCTGTTTATCTCTACGAGCTAGTAGGCTCTACTTGGCAGGTGCGCCCCAAACTAATCGCACCGGATGGTAATTCCAATGATCGCTTCGGTGCTTCTGTGGCCTTGCATAACGGAGTATTGGTCATTGGTGCTCCGGGGGTCAATAATAATGTCGGAGCAGTTTATGTATTTGTTAAAAGTGGTAACAATTGGGTTCCTGCTCAAAAATTTATGGCGGCCGGTGGCATTATCGGAGACGCTTTCGGAACTTCTGTGGCGGTGAGCGATGGCATTATTGCTGTTGGTGCTTATAGCGATAATCAAGTTGGAAACGATGCAGGTGCTGTATATATTTTTACAGGCAGTAATGCTTCTAGCTGGATACAAGCTCAAAAAATTGTTGCTTATGATGGTATTCTTCAAGACGAATTTGGAATTAGTGTGAGTTTGAATAATAAGACATTAGCCGTTGGTGCCCGATACAGTGATGTGGCCGGTACGCCACCGTTGATGTATGCCAATGCCGGTGCGGTTTATGTTTATGAACAAGTTGTAACACCACCGGCAATCACACCGGCTTTTGTGAATGTAGCAAAACGCACTGCTGCCGACAGACAAATGAATGACTACCTCGGAAACTCTGTCTCAATCACCGATGGCTTAATTATAGCGGGTGCTTATGGGGATGATGACTATGGCACGAATTCAGGATCGGCATATATATTTAACGGAGCGAATTTTGTTACCCAAACTAAAATTACAGCTTCCGATGCCGCCGCCAACCACAACTTTGGATGGAGCGTGAGCATTAGCCAAAACACGGCATTGGTAGGTGCTCGATTTAAGAACAGTGCCGCAGGTGCTGCTTATGCCTATACCTATAACGGTGCTACATGGACACAGTTTGGCACCATTTTAAATCCGACCAATCCGGGTAGTGCAACCGGCCAGTTTGGACATGCCGTTGCTACCAATAATAATGCAGCCGTGATAGGAGCTTTTAGAGATACGCAAAACGGCACTAATGCAGGGGCAGCCTATTTCTATCAGTTTTTGGCTCAACCTTCGACTGTTACCGCTACGGATGGCGTGTTTGAGCAGTTTGTACGCGTTTCGTGGGTGCCTCACCCTACTACTTCAGCATCGAGTTATACAATATACAAGTATAAAAATGGGAATCTATTGGCAACCTTTGCCAATGCTACCTTGCCTTATGATGATTATGCAGTGGATCTTGATACCTTATATAATTACTGTGTGGCTGCCAATCACCCTTTGTGGGGACAATCACAGCCACTATGCGATATAGGTTATAAGGGTACAATTGCTTCGCCTGCCAACTTTACCGCAACAGACGATCTCTACGAAGACCATATCGCCCTCAATTGGCAAAATGTGAGTACGCTCAGCGGTCTTCCCAACCCAAAATGTATTGGCGGTATTATTAAAGACAGTATCATTATTTATAAAAATGGTGGGATTATTGACACACTGCCCACATCTACCACTTCTTACAATGACTTTGCAGTTTATTCCACCATTCAATACGATTACTGCCTAAGGCAGTTTTATGCAGAGTATGATACTGTCTTTAATATTTTACAAACCATTTACGATTTTGATACCATTCCGGCAGTGATTACCTCACTGAACGATGACAACCAACCCTACCTTAGAGTTATAGACACGATACAAGGCAACCCGTTGACCTACAATGTGGAAACGATAGACACTGTTTGGGCCAATACCACTTATGTTTACGATACTGTGATTACACGTATTGAAATCATGTCTTCCAATGCTTGTGATGTCGGGTCAGCCTCTATCAAAAAGCCGTTGGCATTTGCGGCAACCTATCCTTTTAATGGATCTACCTTTAATGTGGATTACTACGAAGACCGCACCGCCTTAAGTTGGGTCAGAGATTTTACGAGTATGAACACCGGGTACCGCATTTATAGGAATGGGGATGTATTAGTAACCATCAACGATCCTGCGATTACCAATTTTGACGATTACAATGCCGTATCGAACGAAATTTACGAGTACTGCTTGGTAGCGATTATCCCCACTATCGGCGAGTCGGTTTCCCTATGTGAGTTCGGAGGCAATCGAATCCGTCCACCCGCTACTGTTACAGCTTCGGATGGCACTTATGAAAATCAGGTAACAATTGCCTGGACATTAGAACCCAACTCGGTAGCTGAAGGGGTAAGGATATATAAGGGCGATGTCCTCATTGCCGACTTACCGGTATTTCTTTCACCACATATAGATGTGGATGTTGTCGGTTTGGTAGAATATGATTATTGTATAGAGGCTTATCATGGTAGTTGGGGTACATCGTTCCGCACCTGTGATAAAGGCAAGATTGACATTAAAAAACCGGTGTTCACTTCCATTACAAATGGCAACCCAAATTTCGAAGACAAAATTGTCCTAAATTGGACAAATCCTTCTGCTGTTGCTGCGGGATACCGTTTATACCGCGATGATGCCTTGTTGGCTACCATCACAACCCCCGGCACGCTTACCTATACTGACCAAGGGGGCATTACTTCTCTTCAAACTTATGACTACGAGATAGAGTCTTATAGTCCTACATTGGGCAACTCCGAGCGTTCGACAGGAAATGGTAAGGCGGTAATTAAATCGCCCACCAACGTACAGGCGACAGACGGCACTTATGGGAATAAAGTAGTGGTTACTTGGGCAGATGGCTCGTCTCTACCGGGACGCTCCTTCCGCATCTACCGGAATGGCTTCTTGATTGCTACCCGCCCTTTGGGCACCACTTCTTATGAAGATTTTACGGTCAATTCTCAGTCCATTTATCAATATTGTGTACTGACCTATAAATCGGGTCTCGGCGAGTCAGACCCGACTACCTCCTGTAATGAAGGTAGTACTCAAACAGCAACCCCTTCTTCGCTTAACTCAGCCAATTCGGGCGCAAAACTGATACCCAGTATAACTGGAGCATACCAACAAGCGGGATATTCGGTAGATATTTCGGGCGATAGAATTGTGATGGGAGCACCGGGCAATCCGGGTAATGCATTTGTTTTTAAAGGAGAGAATGGGGTATGGACAGAAGAAGCGGTGCTACCAAAACCGTCAGAAACCGTAACGGTAAATTATACACTTGGAGCTTGGTGTCCGACCTGTCCAATTTTTAGCTACTCAACTACCGTAGATTATTCAAATTCCCGTCATGGCGAGTCTGTTTCCATAGATGGCACCCGGATAATCGTAGGAATTCCCAATGCAGGTTGGCAAGGGTCCGCTGTGAATCAAGCCTACAGCTATAATAATGGAGCTGTGATGGTATATGAATTCAGTTCTACTACAAGTGAATGGGTTCATGACCATACCAAAAAGTCCAGTGATTATCATGGTGTGAATACCAATGGGTATGATCGCTTTGGCGCATCGGTGGACCTTCAAGGCGCTTGGGCTGCAATCGGTGCTCCCGACTTTGACGGAGGGGGACACGGATATCGCTACGATGCTAACGCAAACGGAGGGCTCAGTGCTGCAAATGCTCCATATTTAGCCACTAAGCAAGGAACTTCTGTGGCCCTCTTTAATGGCGGCAGCAATGTGCTTTTGGGCGACCCCACCAGCACAAACGGCGGCTCCGGCGGGATGGTTTGGCAATCCGGCATCAACGGATGGCTTTGGTCTTCCAATGCCGGTGAGCGATTTGGAACATCATTGTCAATAGTGAATAGCAGTGAAGTGTTAATTGGTGCGCCACTCAATAACGATGGGGCAACTCAATCGGGAGCAGTGTATTTGTTTAATTATAACAGTACCGGTGGACAAAACAAACTTCAAACGATAAAAGCACCTACCCCAACGGCGTATGACAATTTTGGCAGAAGCGTGGCTGTAGCAGGCGATAGAGCAGTGATCGGTCTTCCCGGGCACGATTCTAACGGCCCCAACGCCGGTGCTGTGTTTGTGTATCAAAAAATCAGAAATGTATGGCAGGCAGTGGCTAAGCTCGTTGCTCCCGATCCGGGTGGCGGATATGACGAATTCGGACATTCCGTAGCGATGGAAAACAATACGGTGGTCGTTGGTGCTCCTTTGGATGATAGTGACACCAACCCGAGCAGTTATGACCACGGCTCAGCCTATGTTTATGTGTTACCTCCCCAAACATTAGCTGCCTCCGATGGAGCGTTTTCCAATAGGGTAAAAGTACAATGGGCGAATAGCGGGTATAGTAATGTGGCCGATGGATTTAGGATTTATCGCGATGGCGATTTGATTTCAGAAGAAGCACTATCTTCGAGCATCTATTACGATTACGATGCCATTCCGGGTCAACTTTCGCGCTATTGTTTGGAAGTGTACAGCAATACATGGGGCAGCAGTTACCGAGTCTGCGACGAGGGATTTGTTAAACCGGTGGGTCGTATCAGCGGGGAGGTGAAATCTACTCTTCAAGCAGGCGTACCCGATATAGAATTAGTAGCAAAAGGCAATATGCACCAACATGCCTTGCAATTTAGTGCGGCGCAGAGCAATTTTGTCAACGTTGCCACTAATATCAATTTAGCGAATTCAGACTTTACAATTGAATATTGGGCAAAGCTACCTGCTACCGGCTCAGAAAGAGCGGTGTTCTCGTTTGGCAATACCTCCAACAATATCATCTCCGGTTTTAATGCAACCGGACAGTTTGGTTTGAACTTTAACAATACCGGAAATACCTTAGGTGCCGATACGACCACATGGAACAACCAATGGAATCACTATGCTGTAGCGTTCAACAACGGAACTAAAACGGCTTATTTGTATAGAAACGGGGTGTTGGTAAAATCGGGAAGTATGCCTGCGGGCTTTAACTCTACGGCATCTGAATTGTATATCGGTTCTTATTTCGGAACCAATAATTTCTACAACGGGATGATAGATGAAGTACGGGTTTGGAACATCCTGCTTGACCCATCCACCATTGTAGAAAACAAAAATCGCTACTTGCGTGGGGATGAAACCGGACTGAAAGCCTACTATGCCTTTAGCGAAGGCAATGGCGGAATGGCTGCCGATTTTGCCCTCAATCAAGGTGCTCATGCCTCGATTAAAGGAGCATTTTGGACTTACGACACGCCACCGGTTTATTATGGTGCGGTAACCAATGCAGCAGGATATTACGAAATCAACAACATTTTCTTTGGTTCGGAAGCCGAATTTAATGTTAGACCCATCAAAGAAGGCCATGATTTCGCCCCCACTTTCCAAAACCGGACATTAACTACCTTCAACAATTTAGCCAATAATGTCAACTTTACCGACAATACAGTCTTCTCTGTTACCGGCAAAGTGGTATTTAACACGCTCAATATATGCCCGCAGGACAGTGTTCAGATTTGGGTAAACGGAACGTTTTACGGAAACTTTACCGATCTTGATGGTACTTATGCTTTGGCTCTCAATGAACCGGGGAACTATATCATAGAACCGCGAAACGGGGATCATGTATTTAGTCCGACACAAATCAATTTGGGCTATGTCAGTGATAATTTTACTGATGTGGACTTTACCAACACTACTTTACGCACCATTAGCGGAACGGTAGTAGGAGCTTGCAATGCCCTTATTGGTGATGTCAGCATTCGTGTTTCTTCCGACCCGCCCTGCCTCTCCTATTTAGTTTCGCCAACGTCCAGCCCCTTTAGCTTTAATCCTTTGAACGGGCACTTCCAGTTCCAAGGTCCGCCATTGAAGTATAATGTGATGGTGGAAACAGTGGTATTAAACGGTCAAAAAAACATACAAGCCGAAAACTACTTCCTATCCCGCAGTCAGAACACCAATTTAAAAACGGAAGAGGCAGATACTCTTACCTTTGTCTATAACAAGCCCTTCCAACTCACCTTGGGCGACTTGCCGTCCACTAAAACCTGCGATGGCTTAAGCTATTTGATGAAGGTAGATGATGAACAAGCTATTACTATGGAAGTCTTCCAGAATTATAACGGCACAATTTGTCCTGCCGATTCGGGAACTTTGTATATCACCGATAATGTGTCGGATTTAGGCAGCATCAGCATACCTTTCTACGATGGTATCGGTTTCCATACGTTAAAACCTGTTTTCCCAGAAACCAATGCACCTTATCTCAAATCGTTTAGCGTAACGGCGGAAGTCGCGGGAGCATTGACCCCTCCCAAACAGTTTACGGTTTTAGTAACAGGTTCAAAACCAAGAGAGAGCACGTTTATTACCAAGTTCCCCGAAAAACCGTTCTTAATTTTGCGCGACCCGCCGGGCGACAACAGTAGCAGTTCATTTGCCGAAGACAGTACGACTTGCAACAGCAACAAATTTGCTTATGAAACGGTCAATACATTTGGAGGACAAGGGCAGTTTACCGCAGGGGTGAAATTCTTTGCAGGATTTGGGTATTACACAGGAGGGGAAGTTCAGGTCATTACCCAATACAACCTTGAATTTGGTATATCGGCAAATGGTTCCACTGAATGGAACAATTGCACCACTGCACTGAATCAAGAGTTTAAAACTGCCGATGGCAATCCCGTTTTAAATGGCAAGTCAGGTAACGTCTATGCCGGAGCGGGTACCAATATGATTTATGCCTTAACTGATATTATAGAATACACGAACTGCGTGGTCATTGCCGATAATGGTATTGCCATAGATCCCGTAGAATTTGCTACTACCTTTGTCTATACTCAGTGGCATATAGAAAACTCATTAACCACTCAGTATAACGAAATCATTGGTGTTTACAAAGGAGATTCAATCCAAGCAGTCGTTGCAGGTAATCCAATCTTGGCAGCCGCAAAAGGGGATAGTGCCCGTGAATTCCAACGCTCCTTGTTGGCATGGAAAAACATTATCAAACTTGAAGATAGTTTGACGAAAAAAGCACTTAATAACAATTTCGTAGGTAATTACTCTTTCAGTGCCGGTGCTGATTTTGCTTCTGCTTCTACGATTACCGCTACCACAACCGGAAATTATGAATTTTACGGTGTCATCAAATTTGGAATTGCTTTAATTGCTAAAGTGGATATTGCCGGTAATGGCTTTGAGGACAATATTTTCTTTAAAACAGAGAATAAGATTGGCGGAGGGGTAGGTTTTGAAAATTCGGGCACCACGACCTCTTCTTATACTTTCTCTGATGACGATGTAGGTGACTTCTTTAGTGTAGATGTGGCACAAGATAGGGCTTATGGCGTACCAGTATTCAAACTCAAATCGGGCAGAAGCGGTTGTCCTTATGAGCCGGGTACACAAACGCGCTTTGCATCTGACCTCGTTTTGAACGATGTGCCCATCAAAGACAATATCCCACCTGATGAGGCGGCTACTTTCTTAGTCAATCTTGCTAATGTCAGTCAAAGTAATGAACTGTATGACTATACAGTCCGTATGGTTTCTGCAAGCAATCCCGACGGAGCAATAGTCGATATTTCCGGCGAGACACTTGCCGGAGGTATTGACTTTACTTTGGCTGGAGGACAAAGCTTGCCTATAATAATAAGCGTATATAAAGGTCCGATTGCTTATGATTATATGGATCTACAAGTAATGACCTATGCGTCCTGTGAAATAGAAACATGGAATGCAGGAGGTAATTTATGGAATGCCGATACCCTAACTTTCTCGGTTAGGTTTATTAATCCATGTTCCGACATAACCATCGCTTCGCCCATTGACAACTGGTTGGTTCATGGTAACAGCGGCAACCTGTTGCCCATAACCATTGCGAATTACGATACCACCTCATTGGATGAAGTACATCTTAACTATCGAAGCAAAATTCCCGGATCCCCATGGCTGCCCATAACAACACCGATTACCCGTGCTTTCCTAACCACATACCTTGATGGTTTCTACACGCATACCTTTAACGTAGCGGGTCTGGAGGATGGCGAATACGAAATAAGGGCAAGAACGGTTTGTCAAACTGCCACAGGTACAGCAATCGGATCGTCCGAGAACTTGGGCGGGGTAATTGACCGTTCATTCAACGGATTGTACGGAACCCCGCAACCTGCTGATGGCGTGCTAACTCAAGGCGATTTGATTTATGTGGACTTTAGCGAGGTTATCAACTGTCTCATTCCGACAGCACTCAACCCAACACCAACGATTGTTACCCCATTTGGTACGATTCCGAAATCCATTCATGTAGTCAATATCACCACCGGCGATACTTTGCAATACGGTTCTAATTTTGACTACACACTCAGTTGCGGCGGAAATGGCGGAGTACGCTTACAGTACAACATCAAACCGGAAATACTGGATCAAATAGAAGGGCATCTATTACAGATTACAGTGGCCGATGCTCAGGATATTTTTGGTAACCATATCGGGGCACCTATCTCTTGGAGTTTTGTTGTACAGCGTCGTCAGGTATATTGGAACCCGCCAACCGTGAATATCACTATGTATCAGGGCAGTATTGAAACGGTGCCCTTACAATTGATCAACGTTGGTGCAGCAACTCGCACCTTTTCCACCTCTGTCAATAATCCCGCTACCCTTAGCCATACGGTACAAGGCAATGCGACGAGTATCGCCGGAAACAGTACTTTGAATGCCGAAGTTACGATTAACTCGACCCAACTACCCTTTGGAGTAACTTATTCCGATACGCTACGGGTGGATGTGAACAGCCTCCTCAATCCGGCACAGGTAGAGTTTACTTCGTTCTGTATTGTCAGGACTACCGTATTGGCGAAGCCGCCGGTATGGGTGGTCAATCCATTTGACTTTGAATACAGTATGAACATGGTACTTGAGTTGGACATGAACCCAAGTCCATTCATACAAAATGAGATCTCCAATGATATATTTGACCGAGTGGCAGCATTTGTCAACGGACAAATCAGAGGGGTCGCCAACATCGAAAAGGTATTTACCAATAGCGGTTGGAAATACATTGCCTTCCTCGACATCTATAGCAACAATGCTATTGGCGATATTATTGAGTTCCGTATATGGGATGCAGACCTCGGCATCCAATATGGTGAAGAAGGTCCGGCACATAAACTCTCCACAGGAGCACAACCTCCGGGAATTTTCTATGCGTCTGCCACATTTACAGATGGAACAATTGCTGGAACCAACAATAACCCTGTTAGATTACATGCCAAAGGTAGGGTACAATGTATAGACCTCACTCAGGGATGGAACTGGATATCGTTCAACATATTGGGCAATAACATGTCACTCAATAAGGTGTTAGAAGGGTTGGTTCATCCTACTACTGGTGACATCATCAAGTCTCAAGACGGATTTGCCCAATACACGCAAGGTTTAGGATGGGTAGGCTCGTTACAAACGATTGAAAACGATAAAGCCTATCTCATCAAAATAGCAGCAACTTCCGATGTGCTATGCTTAGTAGGTCAACCGGTAGATGCTCCGTTGAACGCAATTGCCCTGACCCCGGGTTGGAATTGGATTGGTTATACGTCACAAACCGAAGACGAGGTGGTGGATGCACTGGACAATATCAACTTTGCCCAGAACGACTTAATCCGCAGTCAAGTGGATGGTTTTGCGCAATACGATGGTGCAGCATGGTCAAGTGGAAACTTGCAAATGTTAGAACCCGGCAAGGGCTACAAACTTTATGTACAAAACCCATTCGACCTGACGTATCCCGAATTTGCACCACCTGCATGGTCGGTCAATTCGCGTTGCTATCAATACAGCATGACCATTGTTGGCGTATTGAGTGTTAACCTCATCGAATCAACCGATGTGAACGATCGCATCACTGCTTCTGTCGAGAATGGTGCAATCGTCTGTCAGCCTGCCAGTGTTACACAAGGGACACAAATGGTACAACACGAAACAGCGGTCAACCGCCACTTGGTCTATCTGAATGTTTATGGCGATGAAACTTCTATCGGCAAACCGATACAGTTCCAAATGTACGATGCCAGTGAAGATGAGATTTACACACTCACCGCACCGGAAGACCCGAATAGCTTAGACACCTTGCGCTTCCAACCCGATGCTGTATTGGGCAGGCTGCAAGACCCCTATATCTTCCCGTTCTCTACCTGCAATCAAGTGGACATTGCCTCCACAACCGATGTTTCGTGTGCAGGAAACGACGGCGAAATAACCATATCTGTTGATATGGAGTGTGGAACACGCGGCAGACCTTGTGTGAACCCGAGTTTCATCAGCACACCAGCTGATGGAGATACTTCTCAGATACTGACACCTTATGCGACAGATTGGGAAGACGTTCGCTTCCAGTACCTATATACTGCGGATGAGTTAAGGGCTGCCGGACTGACAGAAGGCACAATCAGCTATGTAGGTTTTAACGTTATACAAAAACTTAGCGTATTGCCTATAAATAGCTTTACTATTAAGTTGCAATGCACCAGTATGGAGGCGTTGGTTCCGGGTACATTTGTGCCAAGCGGTACAACTGTTTTTGAAGGACCAGTAACCACTGCTACCGGCTGGAATATGCACAAACTGAGATATACTTATGAGTGGGACGGAGTATCGAACATTATTGTTGATGTTTGTTATCAACAGACCGTAGCAGAGTTTTACAATGATGCCATAGCGGTATCCGAAACTCCATACTTATCAACCCTAGGTATGTACGATGATGATGGCTTTGGAGGTTGTGATTTAACCCAGGCTTACTACAACTACAACAAGCGACCGGATATTCGCTTTGGTATATGTAACGTACAATATCAATGGGATGACCCCTTACAACAAACGACCCCGATTGCATCAAACCTAACTCCGGGTACTTACAATTTGGTAGTTTCGTTTGGTAACGGATGTGTGGTTAATCACACGGTAAATATCAACCTCATTCCGCCGTTAACATTAAACATCCCGGTACCGTCTATGCTCAATTGCTTTGGCGATACAAATGGTACAGCAAATGTTCTCGCGACACTCGGCACACCACCGTACACCTATTTGTGGGGTAACGGTCAAACATCTGCCAACGTTACAGGCTTGAATGCTGGTGTACATTCGGTAACGGTTACCGATGCGAATAACTGCGATGAGGTCATATCCGTTACGATTAACCAACCTGCCGAAATAGCGTTTAACAACGTTGTTGTAACGAATGCGTTGTGTAATGGTAGTGCCAACGGAGCCATCGCTTTAGTAGCCGGTGGCGGTACTCCGCCATACTCTTACTTGTGGAGCAATGGTCAAACCAGCGTATCCATCAACAACTTGACTGCCGGCAGTTATACGCTGACCATCACGGATGCCAATAACTGTGCAAAAACACAGACCATTTCGGTGACTGAACCTAACCCGCTGTTGGCATCTAATAATACGGTTAACCTACTTTGCAACGGCGATGGTAACGGAAGTATCGCTTTGACCCCTCAAGGTGGCACTCCTCCATACAACTACTTATGGAGCAACGGACAAACAAGTATTACAGCGACCGGTCTAAGTGGAGGCACTTACCAAGTAACGGTTACGGACTCACATAACTGCACCTTTGTATTGGCAAATATCGCGGTGAATGAACCCGCAGCGATTACCGCCACGAACCTTCAAGTACCCATACTGTGTAATGGAGATGCAAACGGCAGTATCGTTCTTACGCCTGCCGGTGGTACACCTCCTTTCAACTACTTATGGAGCAATGGACAAACCGGAAATACTGCAACCGGACTTAGTGGAGGTACTTATGTCGTAACGATTACCGATGCCAACAACTGTGTTAAAACGTTGAGCATACCATTTGCTGAGCCTTCGGTTCTCAATGCGTTGACCACGAATACCAACCTGCTATGTTTTGGTGACAACAATGCTTCGGCAACTGTTACTGGCGTTGGAGGTACACCGCCTTACAGCTACTTATGGAGTGATGGACAGACCACTGCAACAGCAACACAGCTAGTCGCCGGAGCCTACACCTTTACCGTAACAGATGGTAATAACTGTGCGCATACCGGAACGGTAACTGTTACCCAACCGCCACAGTTCCAGGTCTTGTCAAATGGTACTGTTGAAGAAGGCAACAATGGAATAGTACCTACTTTCTATAATGTAGCTACTGTGCAGTTTAACGGCGGCACGCTGCCATACAACTATCAATGGAACAATATTGGGTATGTTACCTATCAGGTTACTGCACCCGGATTGATTACCGTTATCTATGCTGAAGGCGCACAATGGAATTTGACCGTTACCGATGCCAACGGATGTGGTGGCAGTGAGTTGTCGTTTACCAGCAATACTACCCCAAATGCCAATGAGTTGGTGAATATCTTTGATTATACCATTGTTTCAGACAATGGCAGTAATTCAGGGTCAATCCAGTTGTTTGTTATAGGTGGTACAAGTCCCTATACTTATCAATGGAGTGGACCTGTAGGATATACCGGACCCACTTCGGGAACAGGTCTAAGTACGATTACCGGATTGATATCAGGTTGGTATATTGTCACCGTCACCGATTCGAGCAATCCTGCACAGGGAACGGTAGGATGGTTCTGGGTACCCTTACAACAGCGCGGACGCGGTAAAGTAGCAGAAGACGACTGTAGTCTATACATCTACCCCAATCCGTTCAAAGAGGAGACGAACATAGAAATGCAATCCGGTAGTACTGAACTTGCCCGTTTGGATGTTTATAGCATCAAAGGCGAATGGATAGGTACGATATTTAACGGAGAACTAACAGCGGCTACACCAGCGACCTTAAAGTTCAATGCCGGCTTACTGCCCGATGGGGTATATATTTGCCGTATGACGATGAGTAACGGTGCAGTGGTTACCGAGAAGATGGTCCTATCGAGATAGACCATCAGAAAGACAGATGAACTAAAAGCCGCCCTATCCTTAAAAAAGATAGGGCGGCTTTATTGTCTAAATGGCGTGAAACTTGTTCAATACTAAGATGAGCAACCAACCCCAACTATTTTTTTAATACCAACTATAATTTAACTTTGTACCACCCATTAATGGTAAACGTCTTTAAAATCAACTCCTCAGAGGGATTTGAGTGGGTTATTTTGGATAGTGTAGTAGTATAAGAAGGGCAAGTGTTGGGGGGATATCAAAACATTGTAGAAAAGACTGAATTTTGACAAAAAAATAAAAGCGTCACTGATTGGGTGACGCTTTTGTTTTTAAATAAGCTGTAGGAGAAGGATTCGAACCTTCAAGGAGCGATTAGTCCCGATAGTAACCTTTAGGTCGTTATCGGGATTTCTGCCGAACTCTCCACCCCCGAGACAGGAGGGTACGTCTGCCAATTTCGTCATCCTACATTCTGCAACGCAAGGTTTTTTGTGCGTTGATATTGATGCAAAGTTAAAGCAAGCAGCAATTCTGTGCAAATTTTTCAATAAAAAGTTGTAAAAAATACGGATTGTAAAACAAAATAGGCATATTTTTGCGTTTCATTAAAATAGTTATTCAAAATAGGATTATGAATTACGAAATTGATAAGCAGGATCATTCAAAACTTGACAAACTCGATTTCCAAATATTGTCAATATTGGTAGAAGATGCTAAAGTTGCCTACACAAAAATTGGGGAAATGTTGTTTGTGTCAGCCGGCACTATACATGTTCGCATAAAAAAGATGGAGCAACTGGGGATTGTAAAAAGTCAGCAACTGATTATAGATCCGGTGAAATTGGGTTACGATATTTCTGCCTTTATCGGTATATACCTTCAACAAAGCTCCATGTATGAAGAAGTGGTTGCGCAACTAAAAACAGTCCCAGAAATTGTTGGGCTGAATTATACAACAGGACTGTACAGTATTTTTCTCAAGGTTGTCTGTCGAGATACAAAACACTTGAAGGACTTGCTGCATGATAAGATTCAAAATATACGAGGCATACAACGAACGGAAACATTTATTTCGTTGGAAGAACGTATAAACAGACAAGTAAAACTATTAACCGAAGAGTAAACCGGTAAAAATGACAAAGTATCCTTTATTGATAAGATAAAATAACCCAGAAGTTGCAGTACGTACCCATCAGTCCCAGCGTTTTGACTGATAGCGGACATAATACGCATAGCAAAGAGCGGTTTTCCAAATTATGAACAAAAAATTAAGAATTTTGTCTAAAATCAAGCAATTTGCAGAACAATCTTTTCGTTTAAAAAATCATTGTGCAAAACCCGACCATCTATAAAGACGCGTGTATTAAAATGAGGGTTGCAAGTGTGTTTAATTTTTTTTTTGTTTAGCTCAATAATTTTTGACTACTTGCCGTTTAACAATCAGTATGAAATTCACAAAACCTATACCTATATATATAGTACTGCTTCTTGTGTTAAGTTTTAGGATACAAGCACAACAAGTTCCCCAATTTACACAATATAGTTTGATAGGTTTGGCATATAATCCGGCTTATTGCGGTAGTAAGGATGGAATTAATATAGAAGGAGCGTTTAGAGCACAATGGTTAGGTATGAATGAGCGACCGATTACTCAATCATTAGGAGTTCATGTACCGATGCCGATTTGGCGAAGTGGAGTAGGTTTAAATGTGGTGAATGATGCATTGGGTTTAGAGCGTAAAACCTCCATATACTTAAACTATGCGTATTCAAAAGTGCTAGGTCAAAATTCGGCTATATCCGGAGGCATTCAAGCAGGTATTATTCAAAAAGGATGGAGAGGTGATAGGTTTATTTCTCCAGATGGGGAATACGAGTTGGGCGGTATAAACCATAACGATAACTTTATTCCGGTTGGAGCAGTGGCTTCGATTGCGCCTGATATAAATTTGGGATTATTGTACAAAACAAGAAATTTGTGGATCGGAGTTTCAGTACTACAATTGCTCGAACCAAAAAATGCCTTTACTTGGGCTGATAACAAAGTAAAAGTTGTGAATAAAAGGCACTTTTTAGCCCATATAGCATACGATATTGAATTGAACAGAATATTAAACGTAGCTCCTTCGTTATTGGTGAAAACTGACTTGGTGAAGTACCAGCTTGATTTTGGAGCCAATGTAACATACAACCGAATGTTTCACGGAGGAGTATTCATACGAGGATATGAGCGTAGCTCTTTAGATGCTGTTGCGATTTCAGCAGGGGTAAGTTTAGGGGAGAAGTGGTTAATTTCTTATGCGTATGATATTGGCATATCAAAATTGCGCAATTTTAATTCAGGGTCACACGAGTTGGTAGTACATTATAAAATCAGTAATTTTGTGTCAGAAAAAGGGGGTAAAACTATTTACAATCCCAGATTTATGTAAAAAAAGCACTTTTTACACTTGAATTTTTCTAAAAAAACCCAAAAATTTGGTTGCAATATCAAAAAGACCTATTTTTACGAGCCGGAAAACAATTATTAACAAAAATAAGTATAAAATAAAACAAAACTTGTCCCATGAAAAAATTAGCATTAATTTGCATTGTCATCACTGCGTTAATGGCTTCGGCAGGCTGCCAAAAATCTGGCACGCAAAGTAATGGTCAATTAGTAGGGGTGCAGGACCGTCCGCAATGGGATCATATCAATCCTTTCGGCATGGTTTACATTCCATCAGGTACTTTCCACTCCGGCCCAAGCGATGAAGATGTAAATAACTCGCTCATTCAAAGAAGCCGTTCAAAATCTATACAAGGGTTTTATATGGACGATACCGAAATCACTAATAACGAGTATCGCCAATTTGTGAATTATGTACGTGATTCAATGGCTCATACTTTGTTAGATCATTTTACCGAAGATGAAGACGGTAATAAAAAATTAGATTGGACTTACCCAATTGATTGGTCAGGCAGCGGCGATGGTCCGGCTTTAGAGGCTATGTTTTATACAGGTGGCGACCAATTTTGGGGACGCAAAGAGTTAAACACTGGCTCGCTCGTTTTTAATTACGAATGGTATGATTGGAAAGCTGCTGCGCAAAAAAACATGCGCGAAAATGCAAGAAGTTCCTTCATACGCAAAGAAGAAGTAAAAGTCTATCCGGATACTTTGGTATGGATACATGATTTTTCTTATTCTTACAATGAGCCAATGACACGTAACTATTTTTGGCATCCCTCTTTTGATGATTATCCTGCTGTAGGAGTAAGTTGGACACAAGCCAATGCTTTTTGCGCATGGAGAACTAAAGTTTGGAGGGATTATGCCGCTGAAAATGGTGAAACAATGGGTGAAGAATTCCGCTTACCATTTGAACACGAATGGGAATACGCGGCACGTGGAGGTCTGGAAAGTGCTCCATATCCTTGGGGAGGTCCTTATGTTCGCAACAGCAAAGGTTGCTTGTTGGCTAACTTTAAACCCGGTCGTGGTAATTATCCTGAAGACGGTGGTTTTTATACAGTAAGAGCTGATTCTTATCATCCTAATGACTACGGTTTGTATAATATGGCAGGCAATGTATCTGAATGGACATCTACTGCGTTTTATGAAAATGCCGATGCATTTGGCCATGACATGAATACGGATATACGTTACGATGCCAGCAAAGAAGACGCAGAAACCATGAAGCGTAAAGTAATTCGCGGAGGTTCTTGGAAAGATATTGCGTACTATATTCAAACCGGTTCGCGTCACTGGGAATATCAAGACACCTCTAAATCTTATGTCGGTTTCCGTTCAACACTTACGTTCTTAGGACGTTCAATTGACGACAAATATTAATTCCATAACTCTTCGGTATGCCAGAGTAAAGTTTTAGTTCTGGCATACCGAAAATCGCTTTGAAAATTAAATTTAAAAATAACAATTTACTCATTTAAACTAAACTACAAGAAACTATGGCTATTTACGAAAGGAAAGGGTTTTCCTACATCAGAAATCTATTTATTGGTTTGGGTGCAGGATTTATCATCATCGGTGCTTTAGGAAAAATTATGCACTATGAGTGGGGTAATATTGTGTTACCGCTTGCAATGGTTTGGGAGGCATCTATCTTCATTATTCAGGCACTTATTCCCCCTCACCGTGAGTATCACTGGGAGAAGTTGTATCCGGGATTAGATGATGTCGCTTCAAAAATCGAACCTCTTACTGCCGAAATTGGTGGTGGTGATGTTACTTCACGTTTAGACAAAGCCCTATCTAAAGCAGGTGTAAACGACGCATTGATAGGACGTTTAGGAACACACCTTAACGCATTAGGTGATAACTTATCCAAAATGTCTGACGTAACGAGTACTGCAAAAGCTACCGGCGACTATACAAAAAGTGCCAGCGAAGCTGCTGAAGCATTATCTAAAGTGAAAGTAGCATACGAAAATGCAGCTATTGTAGCGAATGATTTGAAGTCTGCTGCTGATAACACTAAAAAATACCAAGAACAAGTACAAGCCGTTTCTAAAAATTTGGCTGCCTTGAACGCGGTATATGAGTTGGAATTGCAAGATACCAATAACCATTTGAAAGCGATGAACAAGTTTTATAGCAATTTGACTAATGCTATACAAAACCTCAACGATTCTGTAGCTGATACTCAAAAGTATAGAGAGCAGATGTCTAACCTAGCTAAAAATCTAGGCACATTGAATAATGTATATGGCAACATGTTGAGCGCAATGGCAACTGGCGCAAAAGGCTAAATTTAATTGGCTATTATTGCTTAAAACAAAATTTGTTCACTTCTTTTTTAAATAAAGTTATTATATGTCAATTCCAAAGGAACCACGGCAACAGATGATTAACATCATGTACTTGGTGTTAACAGCACTGCTTGCGCTAAATGTATCCGCGGAAATTCTAAACGCTTTCCGGTTAATACGGAAAGGTATAGATAATTCAAATGTTTCGATTACTCAGAAAGTGAATAACACGATGGCTGCATTTCAAGCCAAAGTCGAGAAAGAGAAACGCGGAGAAGAATATTTAGCTGCAGCAGTAGAAGCCCGTAAACTTTCAGCTGATTTTAATGCCTACGTATCGAGTTTAGACCAAAAAATGGTTGATGCGATTGGTATTGACCCTGAAAAAGGGGATATTAAACGTGCAGACGACCAAGATACACCGACGCGTTTGTTTGTTGATGAAAAATTGGGTGAAGAATTACAGGCTAAGATTTTAGAGTATCGCAAAAAGTTTTCGGAACTTTTAACCGTTCCGGAAGAGCAAAAAGCTATTTTAGAAGCATTGCCTTTAAATGTTGATGAAGTACCTGCAAATAGTACTAAAAAGAATTGGTCAGAATACATGTTTTTCCAAATGCCTGCTCAGGCTGTTAGAACCTTATTGACCAAATTCCAAAATGATGCTATTTCCAGTGAAGCCATAGTAGTTGATAAGTTGTTTGAGAAAGTAGGTGAAACGACCATCTTATTTGATAAGTTTCAACCTGCGGTCATCCCCAATGCTACTTACCTGTTGCAAGGCGAGAAATTTGAAGCGCAGATATATTTAGCTGCATCAAGTTCTATGTCTCGCCCTCAAATTTCATTAGGTGGACGTGGTTTGCCTTTAGATGCAAACGGTATGGCAAAATATTCTGAAACAGCCAGCGGTGTTGGTGAACGCTCTATTACCGGAAATATTACGACCAAAGACAGTTATGGTAATACAAAATCTTATCCATTTACTACTAAATATACTGTAGCTACCCGTCCTGACCATGCACCAGTAGTATCTGCTGATAAAATGAATGTATTTTATATTGGTGTGGATAATCCAATTACCGCATCTATCACAGGTATTCGCGACGATCAGGTTAATGTTAGCATTAGTGGTGGTGGCGGATCGCTTACCAAAGCAAGTGGCCCCGGACAATACACAGTAAGAGTTAGTTCTCCCGGTAAAGCTTCTATCAACTTAAGCGGTAAATCTAAAGATGGAGCACCTGTTAACGGAGCAAAAGAGTTCCGTGCTAAATACATACCTGACCCGACTCCGGAATTAGGTGGTAAGGCCGGTGGAGCTTTGAAAACAGGAGAATTAAAAGCGCAGTTGGGTATAGCTGCTGTATTGAAAGATTTTGATTTTGATGCTAAATTTTCTGTTGAGGGTTTTGAAATTACCCTAGCCGAAAGAGGACAAGACCTCCTTACTTGTACCAACTCCGGTTCTAAATTTGGTGGACAATGTCAAGGTTTGATTGACAGAGCAAAGGTCGGTAGCATTTATTATATTGACAACATCAGAGCCAAAGGCCCGGATGGAAGGTCAAGAAAATTGCCGACTATTTCCTTTAAGATTATTTAATGATGATTTATTGGGCTGCGCCTTAAAACGCAGCCCAATAAAAAATCAAAAAAAGACAGGCAGTAGTAATTTGTAAGTTCCCGTATTGCATTAAATACCGATGATTAGATGATTATTTAGACAATTTTATAGATAATAGATACTAAATTACAACGACCTCCGTTTTATTACTAAATTAGCAAATCACAATTAAAACTGGACACCTACCATGAAAAGGTTATTTTGGATAGCAAGTTTCCTGTGCTTCGCCATGTTGTTGAGCAGCAATTCGTTTGCACAAAAGAAAGAAGGTTATGATGAGGGCGGTGCCCCAGGCGGTCAACCTAAAGAGTCACCAAGTTCTGAAACAGAAGGATCTGTTGCAAGAGATGGTGCCTATGACAAGAATTCAATTAAAGAGAAAAAAATCTTACAGTACGATCACATTCGTGAAGCCGACGTGTTTTGGGAAAAAAGAGTATGGCGCGTTATTGACACTCGTCAAAAAATGAACTTACCTTTTGTATATCCCAAACATCCATTTATTCAGGTTCTATTGGACATCGTTACTCAACATCCCAATGATGCCAAAATCTATATGGATGACGAGTTTAAGCAACAAGTTACTTTGAAAGAGATTCAAAGCCAATTGGGTTCAGTGGATACTGTACAAGTTTTTGATCCTGACAAAGATGAATACGTTCAGAAAATTGTTACCAATGACTTCAACTGGATGAATGTAAGTTTATTCCGTCTAAAAGAAGATTGGATTTTTGATGAAGAGTCTTCTTCAATGGTTGCACGAATATTAGGTATTGGGCCTATTATGGATGTAATTGATGAGAATGGCAATTACCGAGGTCAAAAAGCTATGTTCTGGGCTTATTACCCAACATTCCGTCCCTTCCTCATTAACAATGAAGTGTTTAGCCCGACAAACGATGCCATGAAACTTACATGGGACGATATATTTGAAATGCGTTTGTTTGGTAGCTATATTATGAAGGCATCAAACATACAAGACCGAAGAATTCAAGAATATGCAGCCGGACGAGATGCCCTCTTAGAATCTGATAAGGTTAAAAAGGAAATTTTTGAAAAAGAACACAATATGTGGACTTACTAATCATAAAAACACCTCGAAACGTTAAAAGGCTAAAATGGACATTCATTTTAGCCTTTTTTCTTTTTGTGTCTGATAATATTGATAGCTATTGATTCGTTTATTAGTTTATTACCTTATTCACACTTAAATCAAGATTAATTATTTAGCACAAAATTTTACTTTAATTTAGTTTCATCTCATCAATTTTTTAACTTAAAAACATTTGGTTTATGAAGCACGCATTAAAGTTGAGTGTGTTGTTAAGTATGTTCGCCTTTAATTTTAGTTGGCTCTCAGCCCAAAATGAGGCTTATGACAAAGAGGTAAATCCATCACAAACAGAAAGTGCGACCAATAATGAAGATAGCGGTCTATTGGTACGCGATGGGGCTTATGACAGGAATATCGCTAAAGAGCGCAAAGTGCTACCTTATCCACCCTTAAGAGAGGCTGATATTTTTTGGGAAAAACGAGTTTGGAGGGTAATAGATACTCGTCAGAAAATGAATCAGCCATTTAGTTATCCGGCACTGCCATTTGCCAAAATTTTATTGGAAATGGCTAAAAAGTATGGTAATGATGTTCCTCTATTCATTGATGATGAATTTACCCAACGCTTAAGTATTGAGGATTTAGAACGCAGACTTGGATCAGTTGATACCATTTCAGTTTATAATCCTGAAAATGATGAATATGTAACCAAAGTGGTTAAAAATGATTTTGATTGGTCAACTGTGAACATGTTTCGACTAAAAGAAGATTGGATGTTTGATGAACAAACATCAACTATGATTGTGCGTATTTTGGGCATTGCTCCTATACGCGATGTCATTGACGACAACGGCAACTTGAGGGGGCAAGAGGCTATGTTTTGGGCATATTATCCAAGTTTAAGGCAGTACTTGGTAAAGTACGATGTTTTTAATCCGGCCAATAATGCAATCAACCTAAGCTGGGATGATTTATTTGAAATGCGTCACTTTGCAAGCTATATCATTAAAGAATCCAACATTTACGACAGAAGAATTAGTGATTATGCCGCAGGTAGAGATGCTTTGTTAGAGTCTGAAAACATTAAAAAGACTATCATGGAGTTTGAGCACAATCTTTGGTCTTATTAATTAGAATAGACCCAAGACTTTCAAACGAATAGGGTTGTGATAACATAGCCCCTATAAAACCACAAAGACACCAAGTCAATTAGACTTGGTGTCTTTGTGGTTTATACTCCAACCCTTTTTTTAAGCTACTTGATTGCTTTTAAGAGTATAGTTTTGGTTGGGGTATTAATACGAATTAAATAAAGGCCTGTGTTTGGATGTGGGGTATTTAAAAGTAGAACGTTTTGACCCTTTAGAAGAGTAGAATGTTCAAGTGAGAGGAGTTGTCCTTGAAGGTTATATACTTCGATAGTTGAAGATTGTTCTTGAATAGGGTTGTTTACGTAAATCGAAAATTTATTGTCGTTAGTTGGGTTAGGGTAGATTTGAGCACTCAAACTACCGGAGGTGTTAATAGACGGAATTCCTACCGGAAATTCAGTTCCGGTGATGTTTATATTGTCTATCATCAACCAGTTACCACCGGCAGTTTTGTTCCTAAAAACTAGTTGAACACTTTGACCGGCATAAGCGGTAAGGTCTATGGTTTCTGTTCTCCAATCGGCAGAAGATTGTGGTGTCGGAGTGGTTCGTGTACTTAATGTAGCTCCCGATTTTTTATACAATTCTTCATAAGGAGGGCTACAAAATGGGCTGGCCAATACGCTAAGTTCATCAGCTTTTTCGTTAGTAAAACGGTAGCTTACATCAAAACTCAATTGTGCATCGCTAAAATTTCGCAAGTCAATAGTAGGAGAATGAAAATCATCAATAGTCCCTTCTACTTCAAAATAATCACTGAAATCGTTTTTGACACTCATTATCCCACCGATAGTGCCATCAGCAGATACTACTTGGCCTATTTGCTGCCAAGGCACTGAATTAGACTCGTCATAAATGCTCCATCCATTATTAGGATAGGGTTCGGTGAATATTTCAGTATAGGGAGCAGGTATTCCGGCTCCAATGGTAATCATTTTTACCAGTGTATCTGTTTTGGTATATGAGTCCGGTTGTTCATTAGGAAGAAAGGTAAACACTTTTAAACTGTGCTGTCCATTTGGAATTTCAGGTACTCCGATAAAAATGCTTGAAGCTGACTGTCCGGGTTGTAATGAGCCTGCCCATTCTGTGATATCGGGCGATGTTACTTCGTTTATTGAATAACCTATTTTTACCGAATTCACTTCATTCAAACCATTATTTTTAATGCTTACAAACATGGGAACGAAATTTGAAAAGCAATAATTACTAAATGGCTCGTCAATAGCAAGTAGCTTAATGTCATTATCAGCAACTGGTTGGCAGGCAGTAGAAGTAAGGATAGATGGTCGCATAATGTGTATGGCGGCATGAGAACGGGCAGCTTGTCCAACAGTGAACATATTGGTGCAATCGTCACCCGGGTAGTCCATGTAATTCATATACATATCGCTGAAATTACCACAGGTGGAATGTGGGAAAGGATAACAGGTGAAATTAGCTTCCTGTTGAGGGGGTGTATCTTCAACAAAATCATCACTACAAATTGAGCCTTCGCTATCATTGAATGGATGGTAGAGGTTGATCCAATGCCCTACTTCATGGGTCATCGTGCGCCCTAAGCCATAAGGTGGAGCAGCTAACCCGGGTTTACCAAAATACTCGTAATCGCATACAATGCCATCCACAGCTGGATCAGCACCCGGTAGATAAGCAAAAGCCAATACACCACTGCTGTTGTTTAAGTTAATAACCCAAACATTTAAGTATTCGTCTCGATTCCAAATATTTTTCCCCCCTTTGCTGTCAAAGTGCATACGTGTAATTACCTCGTAGTCACCACTGTTATAGGCAAACTGTGTTAGGTCTGTATAAGTACGGGTTATGCCGTTGGTGGGATTTCCTTCGGGGTCTCTGGTGGCTAAGCAAAATTCAAAGCGTAAATCGGCAGCTACCGGTTTAAAATAGTCAGGGGTATTGGTAGTATCAGCGTTTAAACGCCTGAAATCTTCGTTTAACACATCCATTTGGCTGTAAATGATAGAGTCCGGTAGGTTTTCCTCATCAGCATGGTAAATGATGTGTATGACCGTAGGAATGGTAATGACTTCGTTTTCCCAGTCACGGCTACTTTTTTCCAAATATTCTTGAATTTGACGTTCAGCACTATTTAGCCGGGCATCTAAGCCGGGGTCAACTTGTTTAGCCAAATTTTGGACTGCATCAGTGCCACAAGGTTCGGGTTGTGCAGATAGGAATAAAGATGTTGAAAGAACAAAAACAAAAAATGCAATAAGTTGTTTCATCATTCAGTTATTGAAAGGTGTCTTGCTTCGAGCTTGTCTATAAAGTTAGGCAAATATCATACAATTGCCCATACTTACCTAAACAAATCGAGAAATAAACACTTCACCTTAACTTAATACACAGTAATTACCCTTAGCCTATAAAGGGTAAATATAAAAATAGTAACTTTGCGGTCGTTTTTTAGGGTAATAGTAGCCTCGCTTTTAACGCAAGATTAAAATGTACAACTAATAGGGTAGGAGAGTAGGCAACCAACTTAAAAAATAGCACAAGAATAACTCTAAATAATTAATTTTTCTGATGCAGCAATTTAAATCCGATGTTGAAGCTATAGATGCTATGGCACTCACTTATAAAAATCTAAGACAGGAAGTTGGAAAGGTGATCATAGGGCAAGACGATGTAGTTAAAAAGGTATTGCTTTGTATATTTTGTGATGCGCACGCTTTGCTAGTTGGAGTGCCCGGTTTGGCGAAAACACTTTTGGTAAAAACAATTGCAGATGTTCTAAACCTAAGTTTTAAACGCATCCAATTTACCCCAGACCTAATGCCCTCGGACATAACGGGTGCTGAAATTTTAGATGAACATCGTCAATTTAGATTTACCCGTGGCCCATTGTTTGCAAACATCTTATTGGCAGATGAAATCAACCGGACACCGCCTAAAACCCAATCGGCCTTGCTAGAGGCAATGCAAGAACGAAGTGTTACCGTTGGAGGGCAATTACATCAATTGGATTTACCGTTCTTTGTTTTGGCTACACAAAACCCTATCGAGCAAGAGGGTACTTACCCCCTTCCCGAAGCCCAGTTAGACCGTTTTATGCTCAATATAAAAGTGGATTATCCCAGTTTTGACGAGGAAGTTAACGTTGTAAAAAGCACCACTACTGTCCGCGATATTGTTCTCAAAAAGTTTCTATCTGCTGAAGAAATTCGCTTTTTCCAGCAATTAGTTCGCAAAGTACCTATTGCTGATAACGTGTTACAGTATGCCGTAAAACTTGCGAGTAAAACCCGTCCGGGAACAACGCTTGCTACTAAAGAGATAAATGAATATATATCTTGGGGAGCAGGACCTAGAGCCTCTCAGTTTTTGGTCATTGGTGCGAAAGCCAATGCCGCACTCAATGGCAAATACTCTCCGGATATGGAAGACGTACAGGCAGTTGCCGAAGATGTGTTTAGACACAGGTTGGTTAAAAACTACAAAGCGGAGGCAGAAGGCATAGGCATTGATGACATTATTCGCCGTTTGTTGTAAAAACACACGATAGGATTTTCCAAACCCTTTTCCGCTGAACCAATCCAATACTTGTGCTCAATTTTTAGAGTATCAAAAGTTCATATTTGCTTTTTAAGTTTAAAGGATACTTCTTTTTCAAAACACATAGTAACCGATGTAGTTGGTTTGCTAATGTATTGCAAAACTGCACAACAAAGATTTGATTGACTTGCCGAAACACTTCATTACCATTCTTACGAATCAAATTTTTAAAGACAAATGAACGTTTGTCTTTAGGAAAAGGTTATGTTTGAGTTAGTTGAATAGCACATTGCTTTGTTTTCAATTTGTGTTACAACCTTTTTTTAAGTTTTGCTATTCACCGACATCCACTTAATTCAAAAAAGCGAATGTTTAAAGATAATTTTGACGATAAACTAAACAGTCAGGAAGATATGCTTGAAATAGTGAAGCAGTACGAAAGTATGCTTAAAAGTAAGCAAATTCTTTTTTTGGAGCACGAAACTTTGGAAGACATCGTGGCGTACTATGAAGAACATTCAGAATGGGACAAAGCATACAATGCGGCAATGTATGCTTTGGAACAATATCCAAATTCCTCTACCTTTCTTGCAAAAAAAGCGCAGTTCCTTTATGAACATAAACGTTTTGAAGAAGCTCTTTCATTGGTAGAAAAAGCCTTGTTTCTATCTCCAAACGATTTGGACACACTCATTTTACAAGCGGATATTTATAATTCTATGGGGGATTACAAAAAGTCGCTTGGCATCTTGAAACAATCTTTGAATTTTGCCGACAAAGAAGACCAATCGGATATTTACATAGCCGCTTCAGATGTTTATGAATCGCAAGGTAGGATGGCGAAAGCCTACCGTTGTGCCAAAAAAGCACTCCTTTTAAGTCCTAAGAGTGAAATGGCACAAATCCGTTACGACTATATTGCCGTAGAAACATCGCAATTTAGAGAGAGTATTAAGATTCAGCAAAAACTGATTGATGCCGATCCATATTGCCACTTGGCATGGTACCATTTGGGAAATGCTTGGTTTGGATTAGAGCGTTACAAAAAAGCTATAGAGGCCTACGAATACACCATTGTAATCAATGATCAATTTACCGCAGCATACAGAGATAGCGGAGAGGCTTATTTTGAATTGGGCAATTACGTTAAAGCCAAAGAATTGTATCTTGAAGCCCAAAGCAGGGGTGATAATGATGATGAGCTCTTATATAGCATCGGTTTGTGTGCTTTGCACCTTCAATCATTTGATGAATGTGAAGATTACTTGAACCAAGCCTTGCAGCTAAATCCCAATCATGCCGATTCTTATTTCCAATTGGGAGAGTGCAGTAGAGAAAGAGGTGACTATGAACAAGCACTCCAATTCTATAACAAAGCCTTGCAAATTGAAGCGGATAGCGACATTTACCTGTACGCCATAGCCTTAATTCACGAAATATCGGAAAGATATGAATTGGCATTGTTGTACTTCTTTGAAGCTATTGATGCCAACAAAGAAGAAGTAGCCTACTATATTAAAGCGGCATCTATGTACTTTCAGTTGGATTTATCTGACGATGGTATTGAGTTGCTTGAAATGGCTATCAATAAATTTCCTGACCGACCGGAATTGCTCTATCTACTTTCGGCAGCACTTATTACCATCGGACAAAAACAACGCGGGTATGTTTACCTGACTAGAGCATTACAACTCCATAGCACGGGCATTGACCTCTTTTTTACTGCTATGCCCCAACTTAAAGACAACCCCGATATACTGATGCTCATTGAATTGAACCGTATGGGTAAATAATCCCTTCTATTTCAAAGGGTTCTATAAAACGAAAACTCCCGAATTGCTTCTATTGATGCAATTCGGGAGTTTTTTTATGAAAAATCGTGAGCCTACAAATGCAGTTGCTTTTCTTGCTAATGAATATCAACGGGGTAGTTACTCTACTGTAACCGACTTGGCAAGGTTTCGTGGCTGATCTACATTACACTTGCGCAATAGGGCGATATGGTAAGCCAATAATTGTAAGGGTACTACTGAAACCATAGGGGTGAAAGGCTCGGAAGTTCTGGGGATTTTTATGACAAACTCCGCAAGACTGCTGATTTGGGTGTCGTTTTCGGTGGTGATGGCAATGATGCGCCCTTTACGTGCTTTAACCTCCTGAATGTTGCTGATGATTTTTTCGTAAGCACTTTCGTTAGTGGCTAATACGACTACGGGCATTTCGTTATCAATCAAGGCAATTGGGCCGTGTTTCATTTCCGCCGCAGGATAACCTTCGGCGTGTATGTACGATATTTCTTTTAGTTTGAGTGCGCCTTCCAAAGCAACGGGGAAATTATAACCACGCCCCAAATACAGGAAGTTGGTGGCATTTTGAAACTCGTTGGCAATGTATTTGATTTGAGCTTCCAACTCAAGAGTTTTGCGTATCCTGTTGGGTATTTGTTCTAAATCGGTAAGCAATTGACGATAGCGCGATTCGGAGATAGTGCCTTTGAGGTGTGCAATCCTAAGTGCCATGAGCGACAGGATAGTCAATTGGGCAGTAAAGGCCTTTGTAGAGGCAACGCCAATTTCCGGGCCGGCATGGGTATAAGCTCCGGCATGAGTGGTACGGGCAATGGAAGAACCGACAACATTGCATATACCTAAAATGGTCGCTCCTTTAGATTTTGCCAACTCTATTGCTGCCAATGTATCTGCTGTTTCGCCGGATTGGGAAATGGCTATGATGATATCGCTTTCATATAAAACAGGATTTCGGTACCTGAATTCTGAAGCATATTCCACCTCTACGGGGATACGGGCTAGATCTTCGATGAGATATTCACCTACCAATCCGGCGTGCCAACTTGTCCCGCAAGCAACAATTATAATGCGGCGTGCGCTGCGTAGTTTTTGTTCGTACTCTTTGATTCCGCCGAGAAGAATAACCCCTAAGTCGGCATGGAGACGACCGCGCATACTGTCGGTAATAGAGTTTGGTTGCTCGTGTATTTCTTTGAGCATAAAATGCTCGTAACCGCCTTTTTCCAACATTTCCAAGCTCCATTCCAATTCTTCTACAAACGGTGTTTTGGGCTGGTTCTTAATGTTGCGGATGGAAAGTTCCTTGTTCAAGTCCACCACAGCAATTTCTTCATCGTTCAGATAGACTACGTTTCGGGTATGTTCAATAATGGGAGTAGCATCGGAGGCTATAAAATATTCGCCTTCGCCAATACCGATGACCAAGGGGCTGCTTTTTCGGGCGGCTACCAAACGGTGGGGGTCATCTTTTGAAATCACCACAATAGCATAAGCCCCAACGACATGTTCGAGTGCGATGCGAACCGCTTCTTCTAAAGGCACTTGTTCGTTATGTTGCACTTCTTCAATAAAATGAACCAAAACTTCCGTATCGGTTTCGGAGGTGAAGGTATGACCTCTTGTAAGAAGCATCTCCTTTAGTACGGCATAGTTTTCGATGATGCCGTTGTGGATGAGGGCTAACCTTCCGTCTCCCGAAAGATGGGGGTGGGCATTGACATCGTTGGGTTCACCGTGGGTTGCCCAACGGGTATGACCAATGCCAATCGTGCCGTTGGTGTTTTGATCTTTCGTGTGTTCAATCAGGTCGCTTACCTTGCCTTTGCACTTAAATATTCGAAGGTCGCCGTTGATGAGTGCCACTCCCGCACTGTCATATCCGCGGTATTCTAAGCGTTGTAATCCTTTGATGAGTATGGGAAAGGCGTTTTTATGCCCTACGTATCCTACTATTCCGCACATGCGTTGTAATTTTAGTTAGATTTTAGAATGGTGTTGACCAATTATTTGATTCCAAGCAGGCAACGCATTATGTAACCCCAAACAGATGCTATTGGTTGGATGTTGTGGGCAACTTGTCTGTTTTAAACAGTTGTTTCTGCCGTTTGCTTGCCGGTTTGTCAATAATTGGTTGATAGTTGCAATTATAGGGGCTAAGGTTGCAAGGGCGAACAGCTTATTGGGGCAAAGGTTGGATTTAATTGAGCGAGAACTGCGGGGCCACTTGTTCGGAGTGGTTGTGAAAGGCCAGTTCCGAAACCACTGCTTTGATAAAGTCGTAAATGGGGAAAGCAGCAATCATATCATAGACTTCGCGGCGGTCTTCGGCATTAACGATGACCCATAATTTTGACCTGTTGGCGGCAAGGGAATAGCTCAATACCTTCCCATCGGCTAATAATTGGTCTATATGGGCACGTTGATCGGGTATCAGTTCCAGGAAATTTTGGTTAAAGTTATCGGGCAGTTGTATATCTATCATGTATAAACTCATGGAAATGTAGTTTTAACAGGTTATGAGTGCAAAGGTAGGTATTTTGTAGGTTAACCCTCCAAGACCGTTAATTGTTTTAGGTCGTTAGTTTGTCGTCAACAATATTTACCGACTTGTCCGGCTAATCTTGGTAAGAACGATGATTGATGCTATTGAATTGTTTTGGCTATGAGGTAAATGTTTGGGGAAGATTTGGGAGGGTGTGGAAGTCATGAAAGTAAAGTGAATCGAAATCAAATTTGAACGGAATATGAGAGATTTGAATAAGCACTTGTACAACAGTCAATACTTCATCTTTTCAATTAAATTGTGTTTATTTGCAGTTGCATCACAATAACAGTCTTATGCACCACCAAATCCAAAACTACTACCACGAGGTTGAAAATATTATTCACTTTGGCGGCACTAAAAAAGAAACAGCCATTCGAAATGCTTGCTACGACCTATTGAACGAATATGATAAAACCAAAGGGCTGATGATGGTGCCGGAGTTTACTATTAAAGCTTGAACCGGAAACAATAACTATACGGCCTCTGAAGGAGAACTAAAAGCGTTTTTAACTTTTCAAGCACCAACAAGGCCAATACGCTTAAACAAAGTACGGGAAAATTTATTCAAAAACTTGCAGGATTTAAATATTGTTTGTAATTTTGCATACTATAATTAGCGCATTAAAATTGATAATCCATGCTTTTAGGTGATTACGAGTTGAATAATATATTCAATATTGATTGTGAGTTGGGCATGAAAAAGTTGCCGGAGAACTCTATTGACTTAGTTGTTACTTCACCGCCTTACGACGATTTGAGAGATTACAATGGGTATAAGTTCAATTTTGAAAAAATTGCTGATGGGCTTTTTAGAGTGATGAAGGTTGGGGGTGTGGTTGTTTGGGTAGTAGCCGATAAAATAAAGAACGGCAACAAGACTCTAACAAGTTTCAGACAAGCTATATACTTTCAAGAAATAGGTTTTAATGTTCACGATACAATGATATACAAAAAGAAAAACACTCCGTTTATGCGCTCTAACGCATACACGAATTGCTTTGAGTATATGTTTGTATTTTCAAAAGGCAAGCCAAAAACTTTTAACCCTTTAAAGGCAAGGACAGTAAGACAAGGGTTAGAGAAATTGGTTCATAATAAAAAAGCAGATGGTATAAATAAGAAAGTAATAGGGGAACTAAAACCCGAAAAAACACTAACCAATATTTGGTCGTATGCTGTTGGATTGGGAGGCACTACAAATGATAAAATAGCTTTTCAGCATAGTGCTGTTTTTCCAGAAAAGTTGGCACAAGACCATATATTAAGTTGGTCGAATGAAGGCGACATTGTTTTTGACCCAATGTGCGGTTCGGGTACAACTTGCAAAATGGCACGCTTAAACAATAGAAAATTTTTAGGAATGGAAATTTCGGAAGAATATACAGCTTTAGCAAAGAAAAGGATTGGGCTGCTTGATGGTCAATTATTTTAATGATTTTCATGTTTTTTAAGGTATTCAATTGCCTTTTGTAATAGAGCTATATTGTCCTTAAATCTACCTAATCCTGTATTACAACTATCGCATAACCATTCTCTTGCATTGCCAGTTTCGTGGTCGTGGTCTTTTACTAAATTAGCTGTTATTCCGGGTATTGAGCCTTTATTACAGATAGGGCAAATGAAAAAATGTCTTGGTTTGATGACATCTAACCTCCTCTTTTCACTTATTTTTAATGGAGTCCCATCAATGTCCTTACGGCATTCTATACAACTTGGTCTAGTTGTTTTTCTCCCTTTGGCATCAGTTTGGTTTATATCGAAATGTTCAAAATCTTTTTTTAGCACATGACAAACATTGCAAATTTTATATTCATAAGGTTTCCCTGTTTTAGTTACATCTAAATACTCAATATCATTAATTGATAAAACTATACTCACTTGTTGGCCAATGAAAAAAACATTTGCCATTTGATTAGAAGCGTCCATACTATAAACAATACCAACCGAATTGTATTGAATATCATTAACTGATTTTTTTATAATTACAAAATCATCAGCCTTTATCATTGAATAAGTCTTTTATATCCAGTTCGAGAGCTTTTGCAATTTTCTCAATATTGACGAGGGTGATGTTCTTCTCCGCCCTTTCAATCATACCAATATAAGTTCGATGCAAGTCAGCCTTAAAGGATAACTCTTCTTGCGAAAGTCCTTTTTCCTTTCGGATTTCTCGAACTTTATCACCAAACCTTATTAATACTTCTTTCTTTGAAAACATTGCTAATAATAGTGTGCAAAGCTAACATTAGTATTCAGTAGCTACAACAGACTATAATTAGCATTTAAACTGCGTGTTGGCAAAAGCTCGGTATTAACTGACAACCAAAAACAACCTATCAAAATTACCCTACCATATTTATAAAAATAGGAGGTCAATATTAAAAATATGCCTACCTTTGCAACGAAAATGACGAGCAATTCCAAAAAATGCCTCTAAAGGCATTATACACATAGTAAAAAATGACCAAAACGGGTCAAATTTGTTATCAATTAAGCCCCAAAAAAGGACTTTTTCTCCGATAAAAAAGACTTTGGAAGCAATAAAAAGATCTTTATTTTTAGAAAAAGCACATTGGAAGCAATTTAAAGGTCTTAATTTTTGAAAACAGGACTTTGGATGCAATTTAAAGGTCTTTATTTTTGGAAAAAGGACTTTAGACTTAAGAAACAGGCCTTTATTTTAGAAAACAGGCCTTTTTTACCAAAAAAAAAGACACTTTTTTCGGAAATAAGTCAACAAAAATGCTTCGAAAGCTCCCCTTTTTAGGAATATATACAGCAATTTATGTATGATTTGATGGCAAAATCGGACATAAATCAGTATCAAATGGGGTTATCTTGGAATAACCCCAACCTCTTTGAGCTAAAATTCCTTCCCTACCAAAATTCCCCACACAAAATCTGTTTGAAACCATGTAGTAGTTTGCAATTACGGGAAAGAGGAGACAGATGTTTGAGTAAAATAGCTATCGAATCTCCACTTTTGATCAAATTACCACTACTTTTGACCAAACACCAAACAAACGACCCCTTGCGTTTCAGAAGCCGGCGATAACTTCAATGCTTGTCTAACCGGGTTGGTTGTTTTTGGGGGAATGACCACGGGAACTTCGAAATGCAGTTTTAACTTTGCTCATCAGCAACATGGTAAAAAGTCCTTTAAGATATCCGGGCGGAAAAAGCAGGGCGGTTTCGTTGATTGCCTCGCTCATTCCCTCGTACAATGAATTTAGAGAGCCGTTTGTTGGAGGGGGATCTGTTTTTATTCATCAACAACAATTACATCCCGAAGCAAAATTTTGGATAAACGATTTATACACCCCACTTTTTGGATTTTGGTGGCAGTCGAAGGTAAATCCCGATGGGTTGATTGAAGCGATATGGAACTTCAGAAACCAGTTTACAGACGGGAAACAATTGTTTTTCTACCTCAAAGAACACAACCACACATTTTCCGAAATAGAAAAGGCGGCGGCGTTTTTCATATTCAACCGCATTACTTTTTCGGGCACAAGTGA
Organism: uncultured Bacteroidota bacterium; assembly: GCA_937907475.1. Lineage (GTDB taxonomy): Bacteria > Bacteroidota > Bacteroidia > Chitinophagales > UBA2359 > UBA2359. The sequence continues at coordinate 54,018 of CALCIK010000047.1, forward strand.
TTCGGGAGGGTTTTCGGCGGCGGCATTCCAAGGGCGGTTTACCGAGTCTTCTATTGAACGGGTCAAGGCTATTGCGCCCATTGTTTGGCACACCAACATCACGAATGTGGATTACCGGGAAGTGGTGGAGGCAGCGGGCGATGAGGTGTTTATTTTTTTAGACCCGCCCTATTTTTCGGCAACCAAATCGGCTTTGTATGGTAAAAACGGGCACTTGCACAAAGATTTTGACCACGAGCGTTTTGCCGAAACCATGAAAAACTGCCCTCATCAATGGCTTATCACCTACGACGATTCGACCTTTATTCGCGAATTGTTTGGGTTTGCAAACGTTTTCAGTTGGGATTTAAAGTATGGAATGAGAAATGTGACGAAGGGGGCAGACCAAACGGGTAAAGAGCTGTTTATTTCCAATTATCTGACGGAAATGCCGGATGCTTAATGTTAAGGGATGAAATTTTACAACAACATCATCGAGGTTCAACTATCGCAAGACCTTATTGCTCGTGCAAGGCAGTTTGCTGTTGCTGTTGCAGAAACGACCAACTATGGAGACAGCAATCAATTTTCGAAACAAAAAATAACGGACGACCATTTTATCAGTAAACTTGGCGAGGAGGCGGTTAGGGTTGTATTTAGCAACTACGCCACTGTCAAAGGGCCGGACTATGGCGTTTATGAGGCCAAAAACAAATCGTGGGAAGATGATTTGTTCATTAACGAGGTAGGGTTGTCGGTCAAAACTCAAAAGAAAACTTCAGCACTTCGATATGGACTGTCATGGACGTTTCAGGCGGGTAGTTTCAGACGCGATAAAATTTTGAACAACCCTGAATCTTGGGTGTGTTTTGTATTATATGACGATGTAGCTTCCGGTAACGTTTGTCATGTTTACCCGCCCTTTCAAATCAAGGAACTCGTTTTTCGCGACCCTGTTTTGGACAAACTTAAAGGGCATAAATTAGTGGTCTATGGTGCTGATTTGAAAATGGGGTAACATTTTTTTATTACCTTTGTTATATCAAAAGGAGATGTTTTTATGATGATTGAGTATTTTGTCGTAAAATACAGCACGGCAGGAAATGTAAAGAGGCTGATTGACTAAACTAAACCCATTAAACTCATTGCAAACACTCATTTTAATAGGACTGTTTTTCTGTCATTTTTTAGGAGATTTCACCTTTTTGTCAACTCAATGGATGCTTCGGGCAAAACAAAAAGGTAAGCCCCTTCTGCCAATTTTAGCTCATGCAGGCGTACATGGCTTGCTGATGCTTATCTTCCTGTCTTTCTTTCAACAGATAGATAGTTGGATGTTGTTGAAATTGGCAGCCTTTCAAGTAGTTACTCATTTCATTATTGACGTGTTGAAAGGCAGGGTAAAGGCTCTTTATGCTACCTTGCAAGACTCTGAAAACAGATGGTATTGGACTTTGTATGGCTTCGACCAATACCTTCATGCCTTGGTGATTGTTGCGATGTCTTATTATGCGGGAGGATTTTAGTTATGAGTTATGAGTTATGAGTTATGAGTTATGAGTTTTTTACGTTTCCGACACCTTCTTTTTAAATCGTGGAATTAGGTGTCGGTAACGTTGCTAATATTTCCCCCCTAGTTCTTCCAATCTCTTCAGTCTGTCCGGTTCGTTGGCTTTCAACCATTCATCTTTTGACAATGTGTCGTAAGCTATTCTGTAATATGTTTTAGCTTCCTCGCTTTTACCTTGAATGAACAAACATTCGGCCAACTCTTCATAAACATATCCATCCGGGTCTAAATGTTTCTCTTCGATTTCTTTTGCCAATTGTTTTTGAATGTCGAGTGCATCTTCAATTCGGGTTAAAGAACGATATACTCTGCCCAAGCACCATTTAGCGATGAATGTTCCTTGTTCGTCTTTGTGCTCCATTCTCCATGCCAACGATTTTTCAAATACTTCCAATGCTTTGGTATAGTCTTTCATGTCATGGTAAGTCCAACCTATATTGTTGTATAGCGCACCTAACCAACCCTTTGCTTTTTTGTTGCCGGTTTTTTCGGCCAAATCCATTGCCTTTAGGTTCCAAGCCAATTGTTCTGAAGGTTTGTCTGCAATGCCCAACATGTGGAGGGCATCTATGGCATAGTTATCATCGTTGATTACCAAGGCTTTTTCGTAAGCTGCTTTAAACAGGGGAACTGCTTTGTCCTGTTCGTTATTGGAATTAAAGGTTCTTCCTCGTTCGAGCAAATATCTGATTTCGGGAATTGGCATATTTTGCTCTGAAAGCATTTTTTCTACGGAATCCAAAATAACGTGTGCTTCTTCAAATGCTCGTTGCAAACTTTGAGTTCTTGCCAATTGAGTCAATAACTCGGCATGATAGGGTGTACTACCCGATTTTTCAGCTATGGGTAATAACTCTTTGAATTTCGATGCTGTTTCTTTCGGATTGCCGTAGTTCCAAAGGGTGTCTATCTCCGGTAGGTTTGTTTGTGGGTGTTCTGTTTCTTCTTTCATGTGGTTTCTATTTGATTATCACTGTTTTAGCGATATTGGTGATCAAAAGGAGTGTTGCTTTAGCTCAAAGTTATGGCTTAAATGTTGATTAACCAATCAAACCCGGCACTTGCTTGTTTTTTCGTAAATTTGTCAATCATTTACAAATCATGCCGTAACCTAGCCGTTTTTGAAAGACTATCTTCGGTTAGGTCAATTCGGTAAACCTATTGGGCTTTTCTATGAGCGGCATTTATATACATATTCCTTTTTGCAAACAGGCCTGTCATTATTGCAATTTTCATTTTTCCACCTCGCTCAAATACAAAAAGGAGTTATTGCTTGCCTTAAAGCGAGAGATAGATTTGCGAGCCGGTTATTTAGACAATACCCAATTGGATACCATATATTTTGGTGGGGGAACACCTTCTCTGCTTGAACCTTCTGAAATTAGCTCGTTAATCGAACATCTTGCTTCCCATTATTCCATATCCCCAAATGCTGAAATCACTCTCGAAGCCAATCCCGATGATTTAAGCCCCGATAAGTTACAAGGGCTGTGCCAAACCCCGGTCAACAGGCTGAGCATTGGTATTCAATCCTTTTCCGATACCGATTTACAATACATGAACCGAGCACACAATGCAAACGAAGCAATCACCTGCCTCCAAAATGCGCTGGGTATTGGGTTCACCAATTTAAGCATAGACCTGATTTACGGAACCCCAACACTTAGTCAAGAACAATGGCAATCCAATTTGGCAACGGTTGTTGAGTTGGGCATTCCCCATATTTCGGCGTACTGTTTAACCGTTGAACCTAAAACGGCATTGCAACATTTTATTGAGGTAGGTAAAGCCGTTCCGGTTGACGAAATTCAAGCGGAAGAACATTTTCAAATCCTCACCCAAACATTGGCAAAGCATGGATACCAACACTACGAAATATCTAACTTTTGCCTGCCCGGGCATATCGCAAAACACAACAGCAGTTATTGGACAGGGAAACCCTATTTGGGAATAGGCCCATCTGCACATTCCTTTAACGGCATCTCGCGTCAATGGAACGTGGCAAATAATGCGCTTTACCTCAAAGCGATTACCCAAGATACCATACCTGCCGAGGTAGAAGTATTGAGTGTCAACAACCGTTTTAACGAATACCTGATGACTACCCTAAGAACTTCGTGGGGTTGCCAATTGACTTATATTGAATCTCAATTTGGCGAATCATTCTTACAGCACCTTAAAAAAGGCTCTAAAAAATATATAGAAAGCGGTAAAATGAACATGGTTGAGGAGGTGCTTTACCTGCTGCCCGATGCTCGTTTTACCGCCGATGCTATGATTGCCGATTTGTTTATCTGAAAGATGTAGTTTCAGACAGTTTTGTAAGATCTGATGCTATTCCGATAGAATAGTCATGGTCATTTTCACGTCGTTCACCGGTCGGTCGCCGGTTTGTGTTTGAACGGCAATGATTTTATCCAACACGGGTAAGCCTTCCACGATTTCGCCAAACACGGTGTATTGAGCATCAAGGAAAGGCGTTCCACCAATGGTTTTATAGGCTTCAATCTGAGCAGGGGTAAGGACAAATCCTTTTTGGGCCAATTGTTCGATATCGGCATCGTTGAGGACTTTACCATGTACCAAATAAAACTGACTGCCGGACGAGCGTCTCTGGGGATTGCCTTGGTCACCCATTCTTGCTGCTGAAAGAGCACCTTTTTTGTGAAACAAATCGGGGTTAATTTCTGCCGGTAAAGTATATCCCGGTCCGCCCATACCCAATTGTTCTCCGGGTTTGGCATTTCTGGAATTTGGGTCGCCGCCTTGTATCATAAAGTCTTTGATGATACGGTGAAACAGTAAATCGTTGTAGTAACCTTCTTTCACCAATTTCAAGAAATTATCGCGGTGATAGGGCGTTTCGTTGTACAGTTTGACGGTCATATCGCCAAATTCGGTGCTAATTAACACATGGGCTTCTTTGGCTTTTTTCTCTTTCGGTTGTGCGTACAAGGACATCGCAGTGACAGTTAAAAGCAATGCAACAATCAGATTTTTGAACATTTTTTGGGGTTTCATTAAGTTAGACAATAAAAAAAGCTGTTTCAAATTCGTTTTGAAACAGCTTTGTAATTAACAGACTAAAAACATTTTAGGACAAACATTGGTTGGCCATTATTTTTTGTCGAGGACAAACAGGTTAATGGATTCGCCGTTTTCGATAGTAGCTTTTGGCGTTTGTTGCCCGTTGGTGATTACTTTCACTACTTTCGAGATATAGTCGTTCAGCTCGCCGGTATTGATATAACCATCGCCATTAATGTCGGCAATGATGGGCTGACCGTTAAAGGTGGTGTAAGGTTTTTGAGAAAAACAATTCAGTACCGCTTCGGTAAATGCGCCGTTTTCCCATTCTTTGCGCTCTTGCGACATTTGCATACGACTACTTGAGGCAAAGAAATAGAGGGCTTTTGATTCTAACGCTTCTTTGAGTTCTCTGACCGCAATATCGGTGCTTTGACTTCCTTTCAAAGCTAACCCGTCATTGACCAAATCGCTGCTACCCGAACCGCTATGACAAGCATCGAAAAACTGAACAACCGTACAGTCAAACTGCCTGATTTGTTCCGCCAACCATTTGTTGGACAGTGCTGAAATAGACAGGTAATCTAAACCTGCATCGGCATCGTAAGTGCGGATGTAGAAATCACCTTGCGTGTCAATTTCACCATGCGAAGAAACATGCAAGATAAATAGGTCGCCTTTTGCAGCCATTTTGCGCATACTGTAAATGGCTTTCTTGATGTTTTGAGTAGTCGCATCTTCGTTAATCAGCTTTTCGATGACGATGTTTTTAAACAGCCTTTGGTATTCTGGCAGTTTACTTTGTTCGTAAAAAGCATTTGCAAAATCGTTGGCATCGGCATCGGCAAAGTTGATATTGTATTGGCTTTGCTCATACTTGGCAATCCCAACGGTGAGGATATACAGGTTGGGCTTTTCGGCCATTTCGCTGTTATAATAAAGCACCTTTTTAATATCGGAATTGGTGCTGCCATTGTTATTCACCGCCCGAAGGTAAAATTCGTTTAATCCGGGTTGCAGGTTAATGGTTGTTTCCACCAACACATCGTGGTTTTCGGTATCGGCTTTGGTTACTTTTTTAATGGTTGTTCCCTTAATACCGGGCTGCAAATCTTGCAACTGATTGTTGAGTACCAAGAGATAATCAGCCAATTGAGTAGAAGAAGCGATGAGTGCTTTGAGGGTAATTTCGGGTTGGTCAACCGTAGTTACAAGATCATTTGGCGTTTCAATGGTAATTTGTGGCTTGTTGGTAGAATTGATAATTTGCACTTTTTTGAACGAGCCTGCTTCTTCAAATTGGGGTTCAACAATGGTCCAACCCAACGAACTAATGAAACCGTATTGCCCGTTCCACTCTACCGAGGCCAAACCTTCCGAAAAATCGTTGGCCCATTTGTATTCGGGTGCAACCACAAAATCACCTCGGTTATTGATAAAGCCGTAGCGTCCTTCATAACGAACTTTAGCCAATCCCTCTGCAAATGGTTTTGCATCCTCGAATTGGGGTACAATCACAAAAGTTCCTGCCGTATTGATATAACCATAACTTCCGTTAAAACGAACAGCGGCTAATCTTTCGGTAAAATAATCGGCATCTTCGAAAACAGGGGTGATTCCAAAGTTGCCGGTATGGTCAATGTAACCGTATTTTTTATTTCGGGCTACTGCTGCAAGACTTTCCGAAAAATGCCGCGCATCTTCAAATTGTGGGGTAATGGCAAATTGACCCTTGGTGTTCAGGTAACCATATTTACCGTTAGACCTTACGATGGCCATCCCTTCCGAAATAAAATTGGAAAGGTCTTCGCTGGGCGGCAGTTCTACAAAATTACCAACCATATCAATATAGCCCCATTGTCCATTTAAGGAAACAAGCGCTAACCCTTCCGAAAAATCGTAAGCATCGTCAAATTGAGGTTCCAACACATACTCGCCTTTAGTATTGATATACCCAAACTTGCCTTTTAGCAAGACGGGGGCAACGCCATCGGCAAAGTCGCCGGCTTGCTCGTAATTGGTAGGCGAGATGAAGCGACCTTGTTTATCTATAAAACCCCATAACCCGTGTTGTTTGACCCGCGCTATATTTTCCGAAAAATTATAAGCATCGTCAAACTGAGGTTCAATCACGTATTTACCATTGCCATTAACAAAGCCCCAAAGCCCGTTGACCTTAACGGCAGCAAGCCCTTCGGCAAAATCGTTGGCAAATTCAAATTTTGGGAAAACAATAAACTTACCACTGTCGTTGATATAGCCCCATTTACCGTTGTCTTTTACCGGTGCAAGCAATACCGCTTGCTCGTTTTGAGCAAACCCCGACAGGTGTAATATTAGAAGGCTGAATACCAAAATGCTTCTTAGCATTGCCTGTTGTTTTAGTTGGTAATTCATATTAGTTTTTGTTAAGGAGTTGGATTAGGGCTTTTTAGCAAAGTGGTTCATGTCTATAATGATAGGGACAATACGACTATCGTCTAAATTGGCTTCAAAACCAATTCGCGCACTTTCGTAGGTAATCAGCGACCGTTCTGCAAGCCGGTCTGCAAAAATGGTTTGTAACCGTTCGTACAAGCTACCGGTACCCGTTGCAAGAGCAAGTTGCTCATTGAGCAGTTGCATGTCTATGGGTTCTTTTGAAAACAAGAAGCAATTGAGGGTGCCGGTGCTGTTGTCCAATTGCAGGCAGTAGTCTTCGTGAGGCAAGGCCAAGGTGCTTTTGGGGTATGGTATAAAAGCCGAAACACTGGAAGCGTTGGTTTTTTCGGTGCTATACATACTCATCACATCGGGTTGAAAGGGGTATAGCAGGTCAAATTGGTTGTTATCGTCAATGCTAAAAGCATATACATTCATGTTTTTGCTGCCCAAGGTCAGGTAAACCTGAAATCCGGTATAGGGGGCATAGATATTGTGCATGGAATACACTGCACCGTTTTGAGTTGCCCGCATCGAACCGATTACCTCCGAAGTGCAATTCATATCAGCTCCCTCGGCTTGTAAGGCCAATTCTTTGTAATCAATATTGGCAGCGAAATTATTGACAGGTTCTCCGGTGGGAAGATCGTAAATAACCTGATAGGCTTCTTTTACAAAGAGGTTGAAATCTTCATATCGAACATTTAAAAAGCCGCCGTTGCCCCACTCGCTACCCCATGAGTTCATAATTTCAAAGGTTTGACTTTCGTCGTCATAACCTATCACCAACATGGCGTGAATGCTTGCCTGACCTTTCTCTCCTTTGTCGGGATTCCAAGTATTATTGTCGTGTTGGACATCTTTAAAGTTGTCGTAAATCTGCATTCCAATGACTACCGGAAGGTTGTTTGCAATGCTGTGTCGCACCTTGCTGACCTTTGCATTGTCCTGTTTCACAAAAGTTAACCGCTGAAAATCTTTAATTCTGAAGTTGACGGCACCTTTAACCTGATTTTCGGAAGGGGTGAAACTGCAATTTTCGTCAAAAGGATATTCGTTGATTTTTAGGTTGCCCACCCGTTTCATGATGTTCAACGCATCAGAAATATGCACCCCGATATAGCAGTCATAGTCTTGGCCTTCGTAGGCAAGTACCTGACGGTAAACAAAGGAGGGCGAAAACGCATTGGTATTGACCGCATTCTTTTTCTGTTCGTTGTCCCAGCCTTGAGAAACAGCTTCAATAATGGTGCGTGCGCCATAAGCGGCCGCCCATCCCACACAAGTACCGGTTCCTAATTGATCGCCGGGTACGGGGCAATATTTTTTAAGGTTATGACGATAGGGTATATTGTCGTAACTTTTATTGGTAAGCGGTGTTGCCAAAGGGGTTTCACTATACTTTTCATCGTCAATGACGACTCCGCTGCCATACTTGTTTGATTGAGAGGCTACTTCGACAGGCTTCAAAAATATTGTTGCAAAAAGCAGCCAAAGGAAAAGAGTTAGGTATTTTGAGGCCATAAAAACAACTTTTAATTGTTTGAAATGCAAGGGTTAAGGCGTTTAATTACACTCCGATGATAAAAAAGAGGGTAAAACAACACGAAGATACATACATTTGCACGAATTGTACAAACTTTTTTGCCATTTTAACAAATAGGCGAAGCATTTAAAAATGCCGACAACTCACTAAAAACGCTTTTTATTGCCTTTTCGTTGCTTCAAATGGTAAATTTTTCAAAATAAAATCAGATAGCAATTCAACCTAGTCCTTAATAACTAAAGAATTGACCTCTCTAACCATTTAATTCCAAAGCTATATATGAGCATTCTCATCAAAAACATTGCCACTTTAGTACAAGTCGAACAACATGCCGCCAAGTGGGTGGCAGGGAAAGCAATGAAAGACTTACCGGTTTTGAATGATGCTTACTTGTTGATAACAGATGGACGGATAGACGATTTCGGAAAGATGCAAGATTGTCCCAAAGTTTCGGATGCGACAGAAATCATTGATGCTAAGGGAAAAATGGTCTTTCCGTGTTGGTGCGACTCGCATACACATATTGTCTATGCCGGAAGTCGCGAGCAGGAGTTTGTGTACCGTATTAAAGGTATGACCTACGAAGAAATTGCTCAACAGGGGGGAGGCATTCTCAACTCGGCTCAACGCCTGCAACAAGCAAGTGAAGAAGAACTTTACCAAGCAGCTTGGTTGAGGCTTCAAGAGGTCATCAGCTATGGAACCGGTGCGATTGAAATTAAAAGCGGCTACGGATTGAGTTACGAGTCTGAGTTAAAAATGCTTCGGGTCATTCGCCGGTTAAAACAGAACACTGATGCCACCATCAAAGCCACTTTTCTGGGGGCACATGCCATTCCGTTACCTTTTATCAACAACCGTCAGGGTTATATCAGCGAAATAATCGAACGCATGTTGCCCGATATCGCAGCCGAAGGTTTGGCAGACTATATAGATGTGTTTTGCGACACCGGTTTTTTTACCGTTTCCGAAACCGCACAGATTTTAGAAGCAGGTGCCCGCTACGGGTTAAAACCAAAAATTCATGCCAACGAACTCGCTATCAGTGGGGGCGTGCAAGTGGGCGTACAACACCAAGCCTTATCGGTTGATCACCTTGAGCGAATGAGGCAGGAAGAAATAGATTGCTTGTTGGGAACAACCACGATGCCCACGCTCTTGCCGGGAACGGCTTTTTTCCTCAATATTCCTTTTGGGCCGGCAAGAAGTATGATAGATGCCGGATTGCCGGTCGCTTTGGCAACGGACTACAACCCGGGTTCCACTCCCTCCGGGCGTATGTCCTTTGTGTTGTCGTTGGCCTGTCTCAAGATGGGCATGTTGCCCGAAGAAGCCATCAACGCCGCTACCATCAACGGTGCTTATGCGATGGAGCTTTCCGGTACACACGGCAGCATCTGCAAGGGTAAAGTGGCCAATGTGTTTATCACCAAACCCATCCCGTCCGTAGCGTTTATTCCATATTCCTACGGTACTAATGTGGTGGAAACGGTGATCTTGAATGGAGTTCTTAGTTATAAGTTATGAGTTATAAGTTGTAATTGACTTTAGACAATAGACTAAAGGTAACATCAGGCACTAACCATTTAACATTAACAATTAGCAATTAACCGTTAATCACTAACCACTATCTTCCCACTTGCCTCATACCGCTCATACCCACCCGGCATTGCCAAACGCCATACATACACCCCAGCCGCCAAACCCGATAAATCTATGGTTTGGGTAAAAGGTGAACTACCTCCGGCAGGCATAACTTGATACAGAACTTTTTGTCCTTGTAGGTCATAGAACTCTACTACCGCAAAAGGTAGTTGTGGGGGAAGGATATATGTTATGGTGGTACTGTCTTTCGCAGGGTTGGGATATACCTGTGCTTGGGTAACCGGTTTGCCCTGCCCACCTGCAACAGGGTAAGCGACATTGCTTACAAACAAACTATCTACACAAGGAGCAACCCCGCAATACTCTCCATTGGGACCCAACTTGACCACCCAACTGCTTTGAGGATATGTGTAATTAAACCCTGCCAATACAAAGCCGCCATCGGGTGTGGGTTCAAGGTCGCGCATATAATCTTCGCCCGGTAAGCCGCTGCTAATGGAGACTTCAGAAACTATATCCCCTTCAGGTGAAATGGTAGTAAAAAGCGTTTCCCAAATAGGAGGAGGTCCCCAACTGTTCAAGATAACTTTAATGTTCCCATCTTCACTCAAATGCACACCGGTATCAGGGATATACACCATGTTTTTTGAGTGTTGTTTGTCGAAAATAACTGTGCCGTTCTCTTTATCAAGGACGGCAAAATATAAATTTCTTTCTACCTGGGGTTCACCATTAATCAAGCCAAGTAAAAAAAAATCGCCATCACTTTTTTGGAGTACCAAACATCCCCCATCGTCCAACGGTGTGCCATAAGTTTGCTCCCATTGTACAATACCTTGCGCATCTATTTTTAGTGCGTACATATCAAACCCGGTAGCGCTGTTGTATTGGTAACCCGATATGATGAAGCCCCCATCCTGAGTTTGTTCGGCATAAAGCGGAGCCACATTGTTTGAAGGGTAAATGTACTCCCATTCTTCTTCGCCATGGCTATCGGTTTTAATAATATGCACCCGAGCAGGTTCGAAGATGGTGGGACTATAGTATTCCTGACTGGTGCCAACTATCAAGTAACCGTTATCATTGCACTTAACTAAATTTGCAAAATTCTGCTTGTGTAGCCTTTCGTATTCACGAGTCCATAGTACTTGCCCGTCTTCCTGAAATTTAATCAGCATGAAGTTCATGTCAGCATATTGAGTGCCTTTCTGAAAGACAAGAACAAAATTGTTATCGAAAGTTTCATGCAAACATGCACCAAAATAGATAGCTCCGTAGCTAACTTCACTAAACAATATTGAGAAAAAAACTTCTTCGCCTTTAAAGTCAAGTTTACTCATATAGGTGCCGGAATAACCATTTGCAGCATCTATATTCCCTACAACTATATAGCCCGTATCAATAGGCTTAATTGCTACAGAAGTTGTTATACTTGTATCTGCCAAACTGTATTTGTTAAAAATGTATGATTGGTTTTGAGCAAATAAATGAATAGCCAATAGCAGAAGATTTAGAAAAAGTAGATTTTTCATTCTAAGCAGTTTTAATTTATTAGAGGAAAGCGCGTATTAATTCTGTTACCAAAAGCAATACGCGCCGCTTAGTTAACAGAATTTAGTGGGCTACTATTAACTTATGCGTTTCCACAATCTCCATGTTTTGATTTAACAACGTACAGAAGAAGATACCTGCCGGCAGGTTTTCTGTGTTGAACTGCGTGTTTGCAGATAATAAGTTTACTGTTTGAATTTTCTTGCCGTACATATCTGTTATTATCAGCCAATACCGGCTGTTTGTTTCAGATGCGCGGAAAGATACCGCCTTACTTGCTGGGTTGGGGTACAGGCTTAGAAGCTTTTTGCCGTTTTGTTCTATAGAGTATAGATTACCTCGTTGTATTTTTACATTTTTATAGTACGTTTCACCTAAGTAGCTTGCATTAATGGCTTGTGCTATGGGCGCATAAGTCATTTGTTCTTGCTTGGCACTTTGTCGTAAGAACAATTCTTGCATACCCACAGCCTTGCCACTGCCGGCAGGGGGATTTATACCATTTAGAAGTTGGGTATAGAGTTCTTTAAAGGCGATGTTTTCGGCATTGTCGTCTGGTATTTGTTGCAAGTACAGCCATGCGCTGTCCGTTTTCATCTCGCTTTCGTAGGTGGCGGTGAGCAGTTTGGCGGGGTTTGGCTTCATAAACATAAGAGCAAGTAATATTGTCTGAACCATGATTTATGGGATTTAAGGATGAACATGATTTATACACCTTTCCTACCGCAAGATACATAATATTTAATACTACGGTAGTGGTGAAACGTTACCGACACCTTTAACCACCACCCCTTTTATATCTTATAAAGAATTAGCTGTCGTTAACATACTATGGCCCCCAAAATGCCAAAGTGTCTTATAAAACTGAAAAAGAAGGTCATAAAACTGAAAAAGAAGGTCATAAAAGTGAAAAAGAAGGTCATAAAAGTGAAAAAGTGTACCGTAAAACTGAAAAAGAGGGTCAGAAAAGGGCTGGTTATCTAAGGAAATTGGGAAAGAGGGTTAGAAAAACAAAAAAGAGGGTTAGAAAAGTGATTTTGAGTATTAGAAAAATCGGAAAGTGCATTAGAAAAAACATTTAG
>CALCIK010000048.1 GCA_937907475.1 uncultured Bacteroidota bacterium
CTTTGTACTGCCTCTTTTACTGAATAGCTAACAAAATTTTGTCCAAAGTCTAAATGAATTGTACTCCTTTTTTATGGCTAAAGCAAAAAATTGGTATAACCCAATGATAACTGACTGGATACTGCTGCTCATATAGACAATTTATTATCATGTCGTCATAGTCAAATTTCAAAAAGCAGGTGTGTCTGTAGATGAATGAATGCAGGCGTTTTGTATTGCTTGTTAATTCGTCTGTCAGGCATTTTTAATCGTAGCCATTATTCTGTCAATTTGGCTTAAATGTCTTACAATGTGATTAATGAAAAATTGAAAAGTATCGCCCAATTTAAGTATGATTAAACTTGAAATTGAAGTATGAATTTTTACCTTATTTAAACTAACATTTCTCGATTGGTTTAGCAAGTCTAAAAGTTTGACTTGTTGATCAATAAATTTGTCAATAACCGCTTTATCCAGTTTAGCATTCAGTGGATTTTTGTCTTTAAAAGTTTTCATTTTATTCAGTTTTTCTTTAGGCAACATGATTTTTGCAAAGTAGCTTCCTATAAATCCACTTTTAAATTCAAGTTCAGATTTGGTATTTGAGTTGATTATTTTGCTTTCTATTTGTGGCAAATAAAAATCGCCATACAAATTCAAATGCTCCAAACATTCCAAAACGCTCCACGATGTTTCATTCTCTTTCCATGTCAATGTGTGCAAATCACAGGTTTTTAATTTTTCAACCTTATTAATGATTTGTCTTGTCTGTTCTAATAGCGATTGTAGTAATTTCTCTGATTGCATAATTTTTAAAATTTTATGCAAAGGTCAGAAAAGCATTTTTCAATAACCTTGATTGAAATCAAGACTTTTTTAGTCTTGATAAAGTTTCGGCACTCATTCTTAAATAATTTGCAATGTACCTGTTTGGAATTTCCTGAAAAAGTTGAGGGCTTCTCTTTAAAACTCTTTTGTATCTTTCTTTTGGCGAAGTGGTAAGAATGTCAATCTCGCGTTCCATTTGTTGAATAACCAAGTTTTCTAAAATTTTCATCCATAAATCTTTGTTGGTCTCGGTTTGTAGAAATTGATTGATTTGATGTTTTGTTACAACTTTTACTACTGTCTTTTTAATAGCTTGAATAAATAAGTCAGAAGGGTTACCTGTCAAAAAAGAGTCCAATGAAACGATTAAATTATCTTTGTAGCCAAACCGAATGATTTGTTCTTCAGAATCGTCCAAAACAAAAACTCTCAAACTGCCGCTTTCCACATAATACACATTTGTGTCTATGCTCCCTTTTACTTTCAGAAATTCGTTTCTGTCTATAGTTATGGTCTTGTCCGAAAGTTCAACAATTTCTTTCATTTTTTTTTGCGTTGTAAGATTCACAAGCTTGAAACCAACTCGATTTTTTTTAGAGCATTTTTAATTTACAATAGCCCACTGAATTTTAACGAAAAATTGCGGTAACATAAGCCAAGGTTACTTCTATTCCGAAAAAGTGGTAAAGGTTTTCCCATCGTACCGGTACAAGCCTGTGTTTCTTGTACCTAACCAAAGGTTATCATTTTTATCTTCTAATATATTCCAAATGCCGTAACGAGTCAAACCATCTTTCTCTGAAAACTTTGTAAAAGATTTCCCATCGTAACGCCAAAGCCCCCCGTTCTGATCGCCACCGAACCAAACATTTCCTGATTTATCTTCTATCATGGAAGAGTTTGTCATTTTTTTGTTGAAAATTAGTTGACGTGTCAATACCTTTTTATAAAATTCATTACCCTTTTGTGAGCTAGATATGCCATTGTTTGACATAAACCTACAAGCCCAAAGTCTGCACAACTGAATGTTAAAATTTGGTCGCCCGTCATGCTATTTCAACATAAGATTTATGCAATGCTCTTGCTGCAACATAAAGTCCGACAAAGTCAAGCATTATTCTTAGATAATTAAGAGTAAACCACGAGTTTGCCTTTTGTTGTGTCAACACAGGGTCTAAATTTGAGGTGCTCATATAAATATTTATTGGAACAAAATGAAGCATAGTGAAAGCCATGTCGGCAAAAATCACAACAAGCCCAATGGTTAATAGGAAACGAATTGTTTTAGATGTGTTCCGGTAGGCAATAAGAGAAACAACAGCGAAAAGCAATACGCCATATTTTACGGAGAAATAGTCACCGGGATTGGTAATGCGAAAGAAGTTATGCCAGTGCTGAATATCTTCGATGTTACCGGATTTCCAGTTTACGGCAATAACAAGCATGTCGAAAAGCATTCCACCAAAAAGCAAAAACCACATGGATAGGTTTATCCAAAGAATAATTCGGTTTTTCATGTTTTATAATGATTTGATTGGTCAATGTTTTGCCATCAAATATAAAAACTATTTTAAAAATAGCTATCAATTGTTTTGCTTGTTCGATGAATTCACCACAGTTTCAAGTCAACAGTGTCTATAAGGGGTGCATTTAAATAGGATATGCACCCACATTTTTGATTAGTAAAGAGAAATAAAGATGCTTAACACTCCCTATTAGTAATATACTATTATCTACTTGCAAAAAGGACAGTATCATTACCCACCCCTAAAATCTCCCCACAAGTATAACCCATTTCCAAAATTAACAGCCTCGATTAAATTGTTTATTTTTACCGGCACCCAATTTTACATATTTAAAGGTAAAGTTCGACAACTTGAACTGTCGAGTTATTACTGATGTTACGCAGTAGTTTCATATTCTCTCCGGCGGCTTCTTTTTTTGATACACTCCCAACCCCTACAAACCTTAACTTTCAGAGGTTTGATAAACCTTATTACCTAGTAACAGAGTAATTTCCAATCATCAACCTTATTACCTCTTATGTTTGCCCCAATGATGCAAAGTAGTACTTTTTTAGATAGAAGTGCTATTTTGCGAGGGTTAAACCCGGAAAGAGGAGAGGTTTTATTACCATGATAATCTAACATTTAGATATATCGCTACAAAGAATTTCCCCCTCTTTCTTTTAATACCCACTCAGAATACCGAATAGTATTTTGAGATATCGAACATCTGAATGATGTAAAAGCATAATCTCGGATAAAAATGCGAGGATGGTTGGAGTGCGGTATATGGTTGTTTGCTCTATTTTTTTAACACTTAAATCTTGCGAAAGATGAAGAAAAAAAAAGGTAAATCAGGCACTAAAAGGATCGTGCCTCAAAAAGAAGTGATAGGCATTGATGTGTCTTCTAAGAGCCATTCGGTTCGTATTGGGTTCAAGTTGCCGGAAGACGATAAGATACATATCGGAGAGGAGAAGACATTTACCAATGACGATGATGGGCATAAAGCTTTGTGTGCGCATGTTGCTAAATTCACACATCCGGACTGTGTTAACCGTATTTGTGTGATGGAGGCAACAGGTATTTACCACGAGGAGTTGGCTTATCATTTACACCAATCAGGGTCTCTAGGGTAGCTGTTATATTACCCAATCGGGCAAAGGCTTACAAACAATCGGAAAATGTATTGTCAAAGACCGATAGCATAGATGCCCGCTTACTTGTTAAAATGGGCATGGAGAAGACACTACCCATTTGGGAGCCACCGGCAGCTGAGGTGTATGCGCTTAAACAACTTAGCAGAGAGCGTTTTCGGCTACTGGCTTATAGGACGGCACTAAAGAACCAAATTCATGCGATTCAAAGGTCCGTCAAGCCTTCTGAGACAACCCTTAAATGACAAGAGGAAGTTGTTCGGCTCTTAGAAGAGCAGATAGTTGAGGTGGATCAGGAGAGCGAACAATTGATTGAAAAGCACAGCTATATAGCAGAAGCGGTCAAACGCGTCTGCACCATTCCGGGTATAGGGCGTATCTCGGCTGTTACTGTGCTTGCCGAAACTAACTTTTTTCTGGATTTTAACAATGCCAAGCAAGTCACCAAATATGCAGGGCTTGATATAATACTAAAGGAATCCGGCACTTTTAAAGGGAAAAGACATATCTCAAAGCGCGGAAATTCGTATTTGAGAGCTGCTCTCTACATGCCTTCACTGTCCGCTGTCAGGTATAACAAGCCAATCAAAGAGTTGTATGACCGAATAACAGACAAGTGTAGTGTTAAAATGAAAGGATTAATTGCCGGATGCAGGAAATTGCTTTGTTTGATGTACTCGATGGAAAAAACAAAAAAGATTTTGATAGCAATTACCACCAAAAACGTGTGGAAGAAACCAGTCCGAAATCTAAAAATCTTGCACAAGCAACTTTATAAAAAGAGAAGACGAATAGCGCAGAAAATGTAAAGAAATTTACATTGTTATGAGTAGGCGGGTAAGTGTCTGTGAAGTAACAAAATTGGGATATAGCAATTTTGTATAGATACAAAATGAAAGTAGCAAGAGAACTGGCTCTTGCTACACAGGATAGCTATGACCTAAAAGGTAAACATGGCTTCCAAAGGTAAAAGTAGAACTTTTTTGAGTAATCGCCAAAAAATCAATAAATTTGCTTGGAAATTAACATAGTATCTTATTATCATGGGAATAAGGTAATAAGGTTTAAATGATTGGAAATTACTCTGTTACTAAGGTAATAAGGTTTCGATGGCAAATTGATTACCAAACTTTATCACGATTTTGTAAAGGTAAATGATGACAATAGTTCACTGATTTTTAACGAACTATTGTGAAACAATGATTTACAGAAAAGGGATTAACTTCCTAATAATAACTGATGTTACGCAACAGATTCTTACCCGGCTTAATTTAAGGGCAAAGCAAACTTTATATGCTATTAGCCTGCTTGGTGTTCTTAGCGATTATCTTTTTACCGTAAAGTTTGCAAAGAGAATATTAGAACGCGGATGAAACGGATGCAAGCAAAGCGGATGAACACAGATTGATAATAGCAAGAAAGACAAAAATCCGTGTTCATCCGCGTTTGAAAATCCGTGTCATCCGCGTTCCAAACAAATATTAGAACAAGGAGGATGCAGGGTTACTTCTGAGTAGTAATTGCGTAACATCAGTAATAAGTTAGAAAACTTTTTGGAAAGCCTCTTAGAATGAATCAATCAACAGCATTTTTAGTAAAGAAGAGGCAAAAGGGATACATAAAAACACCTCCCCACCCCAAAAAACGACAAAAACCAACTAAAAACACCCAAAACACCCATCAAATCAAACATAAAACCAATAATACCCCATTTCAGAACAAACCGAGACCCCTTCAAAACATCCCGAAATCATTTCAAAATGCACCGGCAAAATTTCAGAACGCCTCGAACAACCTACAAAACACCTCGAAACGACTTCAGAACACCTCAACAAAATTTCAGAATGAACCGACATTCCTTCAGAACGCCCCGACAAAATGTTTGAAAATCCCGACAAGCCACATGAACGCCCCGACAAGCCTTCAGAACGCCTCGAAATCATTTCAGAACGCCCCGACAAGCCTTCAGAACGCCTCGAAATCATTTCAGAACGCCCCAAAATCATTTCAGAACGCCCCGAAACCATTTCAGAACGCCCCGAAATCACTTCAGAACGCCTCGAAATCACTTCAGAACGCCCCGAAATCGTTTCAGAACGCCTCGAATTAATTTCAGCCCCCCCCAAATCACAGCTTTTAAAATAAGAAATAATTTCTACCCATCATCCAATAATAAATAGGAAAACGAACTCAATTTAAAACTATTCCCGTTTGGTTGATAAACCAATAGATGCAATTTCAAGGTTCCAACCGCTCCCTCAATTACACATTCTTAAAATTCCCCTTTTTTCAAAGTGGGCCAGGGGGATTTTCCACTATTTATTCCCTTTAGGTTGTTAGAGCCTGTAATCCCGATGAGTTTGCCGGTTTCAATATATTGCGTCTCAAC
>CALCIK010000049.1 GCA_937907475.1 uncultured Bacteroidota bacterium
TTTTCTCGGGGACGGTCGGGCCGATCGGTACGGGCATCACTTTTTTCTCGGGGACGGTCGGGCCGATCGGTACGGGCATCACTTTTTTCTCGGGGACAGTCGGGCCGATCGGAAGGACACTTAAATTAGTTCAAATAACTCCATTTTTAAACAAAACAATACAAAACCACATGCCATCACGACGTTTACCAATCAGGAATGAAGGCCGCTACATCGCCCTTCGCAAGGCCAAAACCAAAGCCGATAACACACCGGGACAAACAGTCATCCAGGCCGCAACGCTTGCCAAACTGAACATTGCGGTTCCTGAGCTTCATGGCCTGTTGCAGGATAGCCAGATAGCCCTGTCTGCACAGACCGGGCTGACGGATACCGTGGAAGGCTTGTTCGCATCCAGCAAGCTATGGTATTCCCAGATCATTCAGCATCTGAACGATGCTATTGCCCGCGAGAAATTCCTTCCCAACGTGCGGCCGTTGTACGGAATAGCGGTAAGCGACAAAACTGTTCCTACCATCAATTCATATAGTGACATGATATACTGGGGCGACCTGCTCATCAGCGGGGAGGCCGCACGGGTAGCCGCCGGTGGCGTTGAGATGACATTTCCGACTGTCGAGGAATTCGAACTCGAGCATTTTAATGTATTTAAATCTAAACTTAACCTGCAAAGCGCCGCCAAAGATGCCTACGACGACGCATTGGAGGCAATCCAGTCCAAAAACCCGGGCTACGATGAACTGATCAGACGCACATGGAACGAGGTGGAACTGGCATTCGACCACGAAGCGCCTCCCAGCAAGCGCCGCAATGCCCGCGAATGGGGGGTGATCTACACTGCCAACAAGGGCGAGAAGGTGAAGCTAACCATCCCTGCCGCCTCCACCGTTACCGCCGATGACTTCAACATCGAGAACGGCATGGACCTCCGCGCCAAAAATACCGGCACGGTTGACATCATGCTCTGCCGCAGCAATACCTCTGGCGATGCCTGCCTCTCAGGGATTGTCATCGCCGCCGGAACTACCGTAACTTTTACCTCCGCCAATCTGGGTGATAACGGGCAGTATCTGAATGCTACGAATGGGCATAGTAGTATCGAAGGGAAGGTTGAGGTGGAAAGGTTGTAATTTGAAAGGAATGTTTGGGAAGTGGGGGGACTGGAGTAAGGTTTAAAAAACTTACTCGTTACAGCATTAAAAACGTTTTAAGGATTGGTGATGGTTTCGCAACCTTATTACCTAAGTAACCAAGTAATTACCCACAATAGAAACCTTATTACCTTATCCCTATTTCAGCATAAGGCAATAAGGTTGATTAAATCACATGATGCCTGTTGGTGAGGGCTTTTTGGTGTTAAGTAGGATGTTTAAGTGATTTTGTAGTATATTTGCAATAATGGGTTGTGGCTTCTTAGCCAATGAGTCATCTTTCGCAAAAACAATAAAGAAACAACCCCCAACACAAGCCAACACGAGTTGTTTCACAGCTATATTTCCCCGGCACTTTCAATAACTTAAATACCCAACCAATAACCAATTCGCAATGCCATTTTTAACCTTAAAAAATGATTTCACAAACCCAAAACATTAACATACTCCTTGCCGAAGACGACAAAGACGATTGCCTTTTATTCCAAGAAGCTTTGGAAG
The DNA here is from genome assembly GCA_937907475.1 of uncultured Bacteroidota bacterium. Classification (GTDB taxonomy): domain Bacteria; phylum Bacteroidota; class Bacteroidia; order Chitinophagales; family UBA2359; genus UBA2359. The sequence continues at coordinate 1,653 of CALCIK010000049.1, forward strand.
AACTCGACCTCCAAACACAACTCACCTTTGTTCACGATGGAGTACAACTGATGCAACTGCTCACAAAAAACTCCAATCAAATTTTTGATGTTCTTTTTCTCGACCTGAACATGCCACGAAAAAATGGTTTCGAGTGTTTGGAAGAAATAAAACGCAGCGATGAACTAAAATCACTTCCGGTAATCATTTTTTCGACATCTTACGACCAAAGCGTTGCCGAACTGCTATACGATAACGGAGCGCAGCATTACATCTATAAGCCTGCCGATTTTTTCGAACTAAAAATTATAATTCAAGAAGCACTCTTTCTTCTATCAAAAAACAGTGGTTTGCAGCCATCCAAAGAAAAATTTCTACTTGGAAGTTTATTTGTAAATAGTTTATGACATGAAATCAACATCGAACAAAAAAACATTGCCCGAAAAGAAGGAAGTGAAAGAAAATTCATTTCCCGTAGTTGCTATTGGGGCATCGGCAGGAGGTTTGGAAGCGATGATGGAGTTATTAAAACACCTTCCCGCTAACACGGGTATGGCTTTCATTTATGTTCAGCATCTTAGCCCCGACCACAAAAGCATGTTGACTGAAATATTGTCGAATAAGACAAGCATGAAAGTGCAGGAAATTGATGACATGAATAAAATTGAACCCAATAATGTTTTCGTCATTCCCTACAACAAAGGAATTGAAGTAACAGACGGGCACATAAAATTAATTCCCCGTTCAAATAGCAGTACAACCATTTCCATTGATATTCTTTTCTCTTCGCTTGCCCATGCGCAAAAGGAAAGAGTTATCGGCATTGTCCTTTCGGGCAGCGCAAGCGATGGCACAGTCGGGTTAAAAGACATTAAGCACGAAGGCGGATTAACTTTTGCGCAAGACGACACGGCAAAATTCACAAGTATGCCTCATTCTGCAATTTCCGCAGGGGTGGTTGACTTTATTTTATCGCCAAAAGAAATTGCACTCGAACTGGGGCGACTTAGCAAACATCCGTTTGTAAAAACCAATGGTGTAAAAGCGAATAACGAAGACTTGATTGAAAACAGCAATCCTGATTTAAAAACTATTCTCAACCAATTATACAAAACCACAGGTGTTGATTTCAGTGCGTATAAAATGAACACCATCAAGCGGCGCATTCTTCGCAGAATGATCTTGTATAAAATAACCACCATCAAACAATATGCAAAACTGCTTACCCAAAAAAACGAAGAGATAGACATTCTTTACCAGGATTTGTTGATCAACGTAACCAGCTTTTTTCGCGACACCGATACACACCAATATTTAAAAGAAACTCTTTTCCCAAAACTGCTCAAAAGAAAAAAAACGGGAGAGTCGCTGCGTATATGGGTGCCGGCATGTGCAACCGGCGAAGAAGCCTATTCCATCGCTATGATGTTGTTGGAGATTCAGGATAGCGAAACCGGCAACATACCCGTTCAGATTTTTGCAACCGATCTAAGTAAACAGGCCATAGACATAGCCCGCATTGGTGTTTATACCAAGCAAGAGTTAGAAACCGTTTCGCCAAAGCTCATACAGCGTTTCTTTACAAAAGCTGACGATAAATTCCGGGTAAATAAAACGGTACGCAATATGTGCGTGTTTGCACCGCATAATGTTTTAAGCGACCCGCCTTTTTCGCGTCTTGATTTTATCAGTTGCTGCAACCTCTTTATATACTTAGATACCGCTGCACAAAAAAAAGTGGCCAGCACTTTTCATTTCGCTTTAAACGACGATGGATTTTTGATGCTCGGCAAATCAGAAAACATCAGTCATTCAACTCATCTTTTTACCAGCTCGAGTAAAAAGTATAAACTATTTTCGCGCAAAATAAATTCGGGTACACAGCGGCTGCCTGAACTTTCACGAAACCTTGCTCAGCAAAATGTATCCGACAATAATGTTTCGTTAGGCCAACGGAATAAAATACAACAAAATAGTACTGTTAATCCCCTGTGGCTTGACAATGCTATTGATAATGTGCTTGTTTCAGAATTTATGCCGGCAAGTGTGGTAATCAATCACCAGATGGAAATCGTTCAGTTTCGCGGCACAACCGATTTGTTTCTCACACACCCCAAAGGCAAAGCTACTTTTAATATTTTAAAAATGGCACGACCTGAAATTGCTTTTGAATTGCGCAATTCAATTTCAAAAGTCATTAAAACCAATCACCGCATTCGTAAAAGCGGAATCGAATTAAAAATAAATTCGGAAGTAAAAATAATAAGTTTAGAAATTGTTCCGCTTAAAATAGAATGGAACGAACCCCTGATCCTTATTCTCTTTACCGAACATGAACAAGCAGATACTTATTCACATGAAGCCAATAGCGGGAAAAGCAATTCGCTTGCAAAAGACCGGAGAATAAAAAAATTAGAAGAGGAATTAGCTGCAGCACATGCCGATGCACTTTCCCTCTCACAGGAGCAGGAAGCATTTGTCGAAGAATTGCAAAGTGCTAATGAAGAAGTGGTTTCGAGCAACGAAGAATTGCAAACCGTGAATGAAGAATTAGAAACCTCAAAGGAAGAGATAGAATCTGCCAACGAAGAACTCACCACCACCAATCAGGAATTGCAAACACGCAACGACCTGCTCAATGAATCGTATGAATATGCCAATGCCATCGTTTCCACCATGCACGAACCCATGCTTGTTTTAGGAAAAGACCTTCGGGTAAAATCTGCCAACAAAGCATTCTACGAAAAATTTGGTGTTTCAGAAGAACAAACGGAGGGCGTGCTTTTATATGATTTAGGTAACAAACAATGGGACATTCCCGCACTGCGTGAATTACTTGAAGACATCATTCCCAAAAATACACAGTTCTACAATTACGAAGTTAAACACACCTTCCTGAACTTAGGCGAAAAAATCATGTCGCTCAATGCAAGCCGTGTTATTCAGCATACACATCGCGAACAATTAATCCTTCTTATTATCGCTGACATTACCGAAGTAAGACACCTGATAGTAGAAAAAGAACTGATTGAAAAAGAATTGCTCAATAAGGAAATAAGCGATCGGAAAACAGAGAAATTAAAATTAGAAAAAGCTGTTGACAAAAGAACTCAGCAATTAAAAGAAGCCAATGAATCGCTCGAAGAGAAAAACACAGCCCTTTTAAACATGAACAAAGAACTCGAGGCATTCACTTATGTTTCGAGTCACGACTTGCAAGAGCCGCTTCGCAAAATACAAACCTTTGCAGGAATGATTTTGGAAAAAGAAAAGCAGAATTTATCTGATAAAGGGAAAACTTATTTCCGCATCATACAACAATCAGCAGAAAGAATGCGGTATCTTATTCAGGAATTACTTTCCTTCTCACGTCTAAGTGCTGCCGAGCGAATATTTGAAAACACTGACCTCAACATCATTATAGAAGAAGTAAAAGAAGAATTTAAAGAAGAGATTGCCGATAAACACGCTGTGATAGAAGTAGAAGAAACCTGCGATGTCTATATAATTCCTTTCCAGTTTCGCCAACTCATGCACAATCTCATCAGCAATGCACTCAAATATTCAAATCCCCAAATACCGCCTCACATAACAATAGGGAGCCGAATTATAAAATTCAGTAAAAAAAACATTGCAAACCTTCCCTTCAAAAAAGACTACTGCCATATCAGCATTACCGACAACGGCATCGGTTTTGAAAAAGAATACAGCAACAAAATATTTGAACTCTTCCAAAAGCTCCACGGAAAAGACGAATACGCAGGCACAGGCATCGGTTTGGCTATCGTAAAAAAAATAGTTGACAACCACAACGGCATCATTACCGCAACAAGCGAAGTAAATAAAGGAACAACATTTGATATTTATATCCCTACCACCCAACAAATTTAATTCAACATGAACAACGAAGAATACTTTATATTACTTGCCGATGATGACGAAGGCGACCGCATACTTTTTACGGAAGCTTTTTCAGAATTAAAAATTAAAACTGTTGTTTACACAGTAAACGACGGAATACAACTAATGGAATGGCTCAACAATGAAGACAACCCTTTGCCTCATTTTCTCTTCCTTGACCTAAACATGCCACGCAAAAATGGATTAGAATGTTTGAAAGAAATCAGAAGTAATGAAAAACTAAAGGATATGTTCATAGCCATTTATTCAACATCCAATAACGAAAAAGATATGGAAGATACATTCTTTTACGGAGCCAATGTGTACATTACCAAACCCAGTGATTTTAATGTTCTCAAACAATTATTACACAAAGCGCTCTCCGCTACTTTGATATATAAAGGAAACACATTTAACAGAAGTAATTTTTTGCTGCGGATGTAACGAACGGTAAAGTAGAAAACAATGGCACTTCGGAAGGAAAGGTAGGTAGCCGATAACATGGGTATGGCAAAAGAGTAGATGACTTGCTCCAGCCAAACCCATTTAACACCCTCACAAATATTCAGGCAAGCACCACAATGTTAAAAGTATATCCCCCAAAATATACAGCCGGGTTGTTTTTGAAATCCTATAGTATAGTTTTTGCAGCAATAAGTTGTAGTTAAATTAAAATGGTTTATGAATAAAAGGAGTTATTATTTCGGAGCGTATCTTTTCTGGGCTGTTGCCATTCTGGCGCTTCCCATTTGGTGGATGTCCTATGGTGAAACTACCGTCAAACACAACTTCAAGCCGTTTCATGTCTATGGCAGTCAAATTACCGCCTTGTTGGGCTTTTCATTGTTTGCATTAAGTTTTGTATTGACTATCCGCTTAAACATACTGGAGGATTTGTTCGGAGGATTGGATAAAGTATATCATACTCACCATAATATGGCAAAAGTAGCGCTGCTATGTATGATAGCCCATCCGATGCTGTTGGCGTTGCGCTGGGTGCCGGAAGATGTTTCCAAAGTATATTGGTTTCTTTTTCCGGTGCATAGGAGAATGGAAATTGATATTGGTAGTTGGGCCTTGTGGGGTGTATTGGTATTGATGTTTTTTACCTTGGCGGTTAGGCTTCGCTATCATTGGTGGAAATACACGCATAAGATACTGGGCGTTTTTTTTATTCTTACACTGGTGCATATTGTACTCACAGATCCAACAATGCTTGGTAATCCGGTGTTGAAAATTTATGTGTGGTCTCTTTCAATTATCGGCATCACTGCCTGGGCTTATAAATCACTGTTGTTTGACTTCGTTAAGAAAAAGTTCATCTACCGGGTGACTAAGATAAATCGAATGAACGAAAAGGTGATGGAGATTGAGCTCAGTCCCATGCATGAAGCAGTCAGAATTATACCGGGTCAGTTTTGTTTCTTCAGCTTCAGAACACCTGATATGTCAAAGGAAGCGCATCCTTACACCATCACTCAGGTAAAAGAAAATGGCAATATTCTCATTATGGTTAAATCTCTGGGCGATTACACCGATCAGTTGTACAAAACACTGGAGCCGGGTGCAGGTGCTTTAATCGAGGGTCCTTATGGAAGGTTCGATTACAAAAACGGCTCCAATAGTCAGCTCTGGATAGGAGGTGGGGTAGGGATCGCTCCGTTCATCAGTTGGTCGAATAATCTGAATAAGCACCCCAACAAAGATTTGAAAGTGGATATATTCTATTGCGTGAACCACCTTTCAGAAGCTACCCATATCTCCGTCTTTCAGGAATTGGAAAAGGTAATGCCTTCGGTTCATATACACCTTATTTGCAGCGATGTTCATGGATTCTTTAAAATGAGTGATGTGGAAGATATTGAAAGGAAAGATATATTCATTTGTGGACCCAGAGAAATGAGAAAAACCTTGTTAGCGGAATGCAATAAACTCAATATACGCAGAAAAAACATCCACTACGAGGACTTCGATTTTGTTTAACCAATATGACATTGACATTTTTGTGAAAAGTGAATAGTGGTATTTGGAATGAGGAAAGCGAATTAAGGCAACTGGCAAAAGAATAAAATGAATAGCTACCGGTTTTAACCGGTGAAAAAATTCGTTTACCTATTATCTCCCCTGCTTTTAAAATCGTGCAAAACATCTCTGATGCCCTCATCGTAATCTTTGTAGATATTGGCGGTGGAGTCCATAATTTCGGTCAGACCTTTGACCAAAGTTTCCACCTCTCCCTGAAACTCAAACTGTACCCGTTCGTTCACCACCGATTTGTAACGGCACAAATAATACATGACCGGAAACTTGTTGATTTCCAATCGCTCTTTAAACGATAGTTGCTCGTAGTACTGCCAATATCGGATGCCTGCAAAATCGTAGATTTTATCGTCCGTATCTTGCCAGTAGTCATCGTCCGAGGCGATGTCGGCTCTGCCGCAACGGGTTTCGAGGTCTTTCATCAAAAGGCGGTAGTCCGTAAGATAGGATTCTTTATCGCCTTCCCCCATTCGGCAACCGGAAGAAAACATGAGCGCAAGAACAAGAATAGCCGTAACGGAGAAACAATATTTAAACAACATCCTTATAATTTGAGTTAAGAAAGGTTATACATACTACACACCACAATCGAAACAAAGATAAGCAACCCTGCGCAACGTCAGCCGTAAAAATAGCAAGCAATGTTGTTTTATTCTTAAATATCGGTACCGGACATAGCAAATTGTGTAAAATACTATTTATTATCCGTACCTTTGCAACCCAAACACGTATATTATTGCAATTCACACTATAATTTTCATGCAAAATTCATTAATTCGCAACATTGCTATCATAGCACACGTTGACCACGGAAAAACCACTTTGGTAGATAAAATCCTGCATCAGTGCAAGTTATTTGCCGATCACCAGAAAACCGGTGAGCTGATATTGGACAACAACGAATTGGAGCGCGAACGCGGCATCACCATTTTGTCCAAAAACGTTTCGGTTATTTACAAAGGGGTAAAGATTAACATCATTGACACACCCGGCCACGCGGACTTCGGCGGTGAAGTAGAGCGGGTATTAAACATGGCAGACGGCGTGTTGCTGTTGGTAGATGCTTTTGAAGGGGCAATGCCTCAAACAAGGTATGTATTGCAAAAAGCCTTGGAAAAAGGGTTGAAACCGATTTTGGTGATCAACAAAGTAGATAAGGACAATTGCCATCCCGACATCGTACACGAGCAAATCTTCGACCTCATGTTCCACCTCGATGCAACCGAGGAGCAACTCAATTTTGCAACCGTTTACGGCTCTGCCAAACAAGGTTGGATGAGCGATGATTGGCAAAAACCACCCACCACTGACGTTACCCATCTATTAGACGTGATGCTATCGGAAATACCTGCACCGCCTTATAACGAAGGTACAGTACAAATGCAAGTAACCAATATAGACTACTCAGCTTATATCGGGCGAATTGCCGTAGGCAGGGTGGCACGAGGAACAATTCAAGAAAACATGCCCATTTCGTTGGTCAAGCGCGATGGCAGAATTGTCAAATCGCGTATCAAAGAAGTCTATGCGTTCGAGGGGTTGGGTAAAATCAAAACCAACAGCGTGATGTGCGGGGATTTATGTGCCCTTACCGGCATAGAAGGATTTGAAATAGGCGACACCGTTGCCGACTTTGAAAACCCCGAAGCCTTGCCCGCCATCAGCATTGACGAACCAACCATGAGCATGGTGTTTACCATCAACAACTCACCGTTTTTTGGCAAAGAAGGTAAATATGTTACCTCTCGCCACTTGCGCGACCGTTTGTTTAAAGAGATAGAGAAAAACCTGGCGTTAAGAGTAGAAGAAACCGGTTCGCCCGATGCCTATACGGTTTACGGTCGCGGTGTATTGCACTTGTCCGTATTGATTGAAACCATGCGCCGCGAAGGGTATGAGTTACAGGTAGGTAAACCAAGGGTAATTATCAAAATCATAGACGGTCAAAAATACGAACCTTATGAAACCCTAACCATTGACACCCCCGATGGAAAAGCTGGAAAGGTCATCGAATTGTGTACCCAACGCGGAGGAGAATTAGCCATCATGACTCCCAAAAGCGACGTGATGCACCTCGAATTTAATATCCCGTCTCGCGGGTTAATCGGCTTGCGTACCGTTATCCTCAATGCCACTGCAGGCGAGGTGATTATGGCACACCGTTTTACCCAATTTAGCCCTTGGAAAGGTGAATTGCCAGGACGTATCAACGGCACACTCATTTCGATGGAAACCGGTACTGCCATCGCCTATGCGTTGGACAAACTACAAGACAGGGGAACTTTCTTTGTAGAACCCGGCGACCCGATTTACGAAGGCCAAATAGTGGGTGAAAACACCCGCTCGACCGATATGGCAGTCAACCTGACCAAAACCAAAAAGCTGTCCAACGTTCGCGCATCGGGTACGGACGATAAGGTAAAACTACCGCCGGCAGTTAAGTTTTCGTTGGAAGAAGCGATGGAGTACATCGAAGAAGACGAATACGTAGAGGTTACCCCGCAAAGCATCCGTTTGCGCAAAATATACCTGGACGAAAACGACCGCAAGCGCAACGAGAAAAAACAAGGGGTAACTGTTGAGTGATTAATGGCGGGAATTGTGAATGGTGAATAGTGAATAGTGAATTGTGGTGAATTGTGAATAGTGAATGGTGAATAGTGAATGGTGAATACTACATTAAACCAATCATTGACCACTGATCCATGCCCATTGACTAATGCCCATTAACCATTGACCACTGACTAATGCCCATTCACCATTGACAATTCACTATTGACAATTGACCACTGATCCATGCCCATTCACCATTGACAATTCACTATTGACCATTGACCACTGACTAATGCCCATTCACCATTGACAATTCACCATTGACAATTCACCATTGACAATGAAGTCCATGATTTTCGCCGCCGGCTTAGGAACACGGATGCGCCCCCTTACGGAGCACATCCCCAAGGCATTGATACCCATCAAAGGCAAGCCGCTGTTAGAAATCGTCATTCGACAACTCATCGGGTTTGGATATGATGAAGTGGTGGTCAATGTGCATTACCACGCTCAACAAATCATTGACTTTCTGGCAGGTCAAGACAACTTCGGTATCACCATCCATATTTCGGACGAAAGCGAAACGCTATTGGACACGGGTGGTGGATTGGTTAAAGCCGCCAAGTTTTTATCGGGCGACCATCCCGTTTTGGTTTGCAATGTAGATGTTTTGTCCGATATAGATTTGGCCGATTTGAGGCAAGCACATATCCGGCATCCCCAAAAACCAATAGCCACCTTAGCCGTCAGGAAACGCCCATCCGAGCGATACCTTTTATTTGACGAGGAGAATCTGCTTTGCGGTTGGCAAAACACCCGCACCGGTGAAACCCGTATAGTCAACAACAGCCCAAACGTTCAACAATGGGCCTTTAGCGGCATTCAAATCATTGACCCAAAATTATTGGATTTGATAGATCAAAAAGGCGTGTTCTCATTGATTGAAGTCTATTTGCAATTGGCTAAGCAATACCACATTGCTGCTTACGACCACACAGCTACCCATTGGATAGATGTAGGACAACCGCAAGCCATTGGCAAAGCCGAAGAAATGTTGCCCTACTTGAAAGCCGGTGATAGAATTGTTTGAGGACTAATATCATTTTTGAACCTTTTTAGTCTAAAAATCATTATCTTGTTACGCATTTTAACAAAAAGCAAAATCTTAAAACTAAAACTCAATACTTATGTATCTCTTAATGTTTGGAATACTCATGTTACTCAGCATGGCCGTTAGCGGAATGTTGAAATCGAGATTTACCAAGTATTCAAAAATGCCGATTAGATTAAGCGGAAAGGAAGTAGCCGAAAAGATGTTGCACGATAACGGCATTTATGATGTACAGGTCATTTCTGTCCCCGGTCAATTGACCGACCACTACAATCCCCAAAACAAAACGGTCAACCTAAGCGAAGCCGTCTATAATCAACACAATGTAGCCGCCGCCGCCGTTGCTGCCCACGAATGTGGTCATGCCGTTCAACATGCCACCGCCTACGGTTTTCTAACCATGCGCTCGCAAATGGTACCCATTGTTAGTGTGAGTTCACGATTAGTACAATTCATACTCATGGGCGGTTTAGTGCTCATGTTTGCCACCCAAAACTCCATCGTCCTGTTAATAGGTGTGTTATTGCTTGCAGTTACCACAGCATTTACCCTCATTACCCTACCCGTAGAGTTTGATGCCAGCAACCGCGCTTTGGCTTGGTTGAACGGTGCCAATATAGTAGGAGAAGAAGAGCACGCAAAAGCACAAAACGCTCTTTGGTGGGCTGCCATGACTTATGTAGTCGCCGCACTTGCCGCAGTAGCTAACTTGTTATACTATGCCTCTTTCTTATTGCGCCGGGATTAATTTCCAACAATAACAGTTATCCAATAAACAACAACAGCCGCAGATAGACCCTATCTACGGCTGTTGCTGTTTTTATCCGAGCAGTTGGGTTACAATCTTTTAAGTGATTTGTCAGTTCTATAAAAATATTAGGAGTAAGGAGTAAGTGGAGATGTCAGTCTTAGTCCCCCTCCATTTTGGAGGGGCTAGGGGAGGTCGGGTTGGTTGGTTTAATTTAAAACGGCAAGGAGTAAGTGGTAATGTCGGTCTTAATTCCCCTCCATTTTGGAGGGGCTTGGGGAGGTCAACAGGTAGTCCAATACCTAAGAGGTATAGACCAACATGAGAATTAGATGAAGGATAATGAGCAGCAAAAAGAAGAGAAATAGAGCCACCCGTTTGCGTTCTGCCATGCCGAACTGTTTTATATTTGTTCCAAAGGTATCATTTTTACCTTTTTATGACAAACAATTGGGTAAAAAGGAGAGAATAAATTGAAAGGCAGTTAGCCCAATACGGGAAACTGATAGGTGAAAAGCGACAAAAACCATGCTAAAAAGCTGAATACAATTTCCAATTAAAAAATAGCAGCCAAAAATCGTTAAATTTAGACGAGGGTTTGTCTGAATGACGTAAATTTGCAACCTTATGAACAAAACGAGCATATTTCTATTGTTGATTTTTTTCTCGGGAGCATCCCTGTTCGCTCAACGGTTTGACGACTTTAAAGCCTTTAGCAGCGGTAAAGGAGCGATAACTGCGGTATCATACAATCCCACAGGCACTGCTTTTGCAAGTGGCAACAATCAGGGGATGTTACTGATACGCGATGCAAATACAGGGGACATTCTACACGTTTTGCGAAATGAAGGGCATAACGGCGAAATCACCCATATTGCCTTTCATCCCGATGGGCGTTATATGGTCAGCGTGGCCACAGACGGGTTTCTTAAAGTTTGGGATTTAACCACCGATAAGGTCATTCACCAAGTGAATGCCCGCGAAGGCAGTGTTGGCACGGCGCATTACAATTTCGCCTTTTTCAGCCCGGATGGAAACGTTATTTTATACGGTGGTACCGATGGGGTGATTAGTGCTACACGACCTTTTATTCCGAACAGTAAGCCGGGTGTCATCCTAAACAACAACGGGATGGCCTTCAGCAGTGCGGATTATGCCGAAACGGGTAATTATTTGGTAGTAGGCAGCAAGCAAACGATTAGGGTGATTGATTTTCTTTCCAAAAAAGTCATTCAAACCATCAACGCTTGTTCGGACGAGGTGATGGATGTGAAATATACACCCGACAACCTGAACATCGGCAGCCTTTGCAAAAACGGCACTTTCTCCCTTTGGGAGGCAAGTACCGGAAAATTGGTCAAATCGTTTCAGGTAACAGCGCCCGGTCCGAGTACGAAATTAGACTTTTCACCGGACGGTCAGTATTTGGTAACGGGCGATACCAAAAACCATGTTAAAGTATGGAACATGTCGGGAATGGACATTAACTCCGACCTGACCGGACACCAAGCATCGGTTCGCAGTGTTCAGTTTGCTCCCAACAGTAAAAACATCATTACCGGTGGAAATGACGACCAAATTAAAATGTGGCAATGGCGCAAGCTCATTCCCAACGAACAAGTCCCAACTCCACCTCCGGTTGTTGATGTTCCCCCAACACCGCCCACTCCTCCACCAACCCCTCCGGTTGTTAAAAAAGAGGAAGATGCAGTGATGCCTCCACAGAATATACCAAACGAACTGGAAAATGTTAAACTCACCTATACCACCCGCAACATTCCCGATTCGCTCGGCGACAGAAAGGTCGTGCCCGGCAGAAGGATGGTAGTGGATACGGAAGACCTCGAGTTACAGGTTTGGGACGAGGAGTATGAAGACGGCGACACCATTTCCCTTTATTTCAACGATGAATGGATTTTGAAGGAATACCTCTTAACCAAAAGGAAGTTGAAGATTAAGGTGAAAATCAATCGCAATGCCGATAACTACCTGATTTTGTACGCCCACAACGAAGGCACCCGCCCTCCAAATACCGCAGCCTTAAACATCGTAGATGGGAAACACACAAGTAAGATAGCACTAGCTTCCAATATGCGCAGGTGTGATGCCATCAACTTCAAGTTTAGAGAACAGAGGTAATGGTTAGTGGTTAGTGGTTAATGGTTAATTTTAGATTTACGATTTACGATTGCAAATTACCTATTGTCAAAAGTCTAACGTCTTAAGTCTATAATCTAACGTCTTACGTCTATCCCCAACTAACCAATGCAACGAAATAACCTAATCTTGCGACTTAACGGATAAATTTCCTTGATAAACTTTTTTAGAATGATACAGCGTATTGCTATTGTTGCTTGTCTTTTTTTGCTTTCCCTTTTTATTTATACAGGTTGTACTGACGAAACTGAAGACATCCATCTTGAATACGGGTACGAGTATTTCCCAATGGACTCGGGACATTGGGTTATTTATCAGGTTGACTCTATTTTATACAGCACCTTCCTTTCAGGAGGAGTGGACACGGTTCAATTGCAGATAAAAGAAGTGTTTGCGCAGCCTTTTATAGATAACGAAGGCAGAGATGCCATAACCATAGAACGGTATGCGCGGTATAGCGACACCATAGCATGGGACAAGATTATTCCAACCGTTTGGTATGCCGCTATGGATAGCACGAAAGCTGAACGCAAAGAAGGTGAACTGCGGTTTATGAACATGGTTTTTCCGGTGTTGGAAGGGGCGAAGTGGAATGGTAATTCCTATATCAATACTAATCAGGAATCTACTACCGTTTTTGCCAACTGGCAATATCAATATGAACTAGTCAATACTCCGCTCACCATCAACGGGCAGTCCTTTGATAATACAGCTACCGTTTTGCAAAACGACTATGAGGACTTGGTCAATAAAATCTACAGTCGCGAAGTTTATGCCGAAGGGGTGGGCATGATTGAAAAAGAACGATGGCTTTTGCAACTCGGCAGCAACGATATTACCAGTCCCCTACCTTGGCCTCAACGAGCGCAAAGAGGCAGTTTGGTCAAAATGCGAGTCATTGACTATAAGCATTAATTACCCTTGCTAATCAAGTAATGTCAACGGCAGCAGCAAGTCTTCTATCTTTTTCTTAACCGCACTATTGCTGCAACTATAGTTGTTGACCATAACGGTAAAAGCCAATAGTCTGCCCGATTTGGTTTTGATATATCCGGTATAAGCACGGTTATTACTGATATAACCGCTTTTTGCATTCACCTTGCCCGATGATGCTTTATTGTTCATGAAGCTCTTCATAAAACCATCGTCAGAAGCATCACCCGCTACGGGCAGTGATTTGTAAAAAGCATTAAAGTTGAGGTCGGAAGCATAGCTTGCCATGACTTCCGTGAGTTGACGCGCAGATATAGCGTTTGATGGCGACAATCCACTTCCATCGCAAAGGATTAACCCATGCAGGTCTATGCCACGGTTCTGCCAAAATTGTTTTACTGCTTTCACCCCGTTATCAATCGTGCCTTTACCGTATTGCTTTTCCCCCATTTCGCGCAACAGCGTTTCTGCAAACAAGTTTATACTTCGCTTGTTGCACCAGTAAACGATTTTGCTTAGGGGAGGGGAGGAGTTGACGTAGAGCATATACCTTTGTTGGCTTTTGTAATTTTCCGATAAGGTGAGTTGCCTAACGGTAGTTGCCGGCTGTGAGACCAATATATTCAACTGTTCTAAGGCTTGTTGGAGACAAAAGGCGGCATAGTGTGCCGGTTCGGGAACGGAACCCCTAATCACAAAATTGCTTTGATTTGGAGGGATAACCCCTCTTGCCACACAAGCAAGGTTGAAAGGAGAGCCATAAATATAGGCTTGGTCGCCCACTCCGACACTACCGGAGGCGACATCGTTGGTGATTTGTAAACCGGGAACCTCCGGGAGGATATTCACTATTTTTGTTGGAGCACCGGTTTTACCCGATGACAGAATTAAATCATAGCGATTTTCATGGAAATTCAAGCCACTCACCCCTGCCCCATAATAGTTTCCAATATCCTCCCAAATCCAAGTCTTGGGTATCATGTCATCGGGAAAGTAACCCGCATCCCCTATCACCCGACCTTCTATTTTCGTAATTCCCCTCTGCTGAATGGCGGTTACCCATTGATTTAGCACCGCTTTATACGGGGTAGCCATATCGGAACGATTGGTGGCCAAAGTTGGGTCGCCGCCGCCGGTAATATAAAGATTGCCTTGTAAAACACCATTTCCGTCAATCACACCATCATACTCTATCTTGGTGCTAAACGTATAGTCGGGACCTAATACCGATAGGGCGGCAGTAGTGGTCAGCACTTTTAAGGCGGAAGCCGGACGCAATGACTTCATCGGGTTATAGGCTGCTATCACCTCGCCATCTGATACGCTTTTGACATAGTAACCCCATATTGCAGATTGCAACTCGGCATCGTTATCCATCTGTGTCAAAGCAGCTTGTACGGTTGGGTACTTAATTGGTTTGGGTTGTGCCAGAAGGCTCTCTGCTTTAACACCCAACAGCATCAAACACAGACAAAAAAAGGGAAGGTTTTTATGGGTCAATTTCATCGGCACGGGAACTATGGTAGAATGTTTAAAATGTTGAGTGTAAAATAAGCGAATTCCTAAAAATGATGTACAGTTTGAGCAGGTTTACCACAATCTATTTTGACCCACCTTCAAATCGCTCTTTGCAAATGGGCAATAGGGGTAAGGGAAAAGGCAACGGACGAGTAGGGGCCGGCAAGTATAAATCACAAATCGCTTCCACTGCTTTAGACCCATGCTGTACAATATAAAGAAACGGGTGATTCCAATATTGCTAAGAGATTTTTCTTGTAAGAAAAAACATTTTCCAATGTTGGTTGAAGATTTTTCTTGTAAGAAAAAACATTTTCCAATGTTGGTTGAAGACTTTTCTTGTAAGAAAAAACATTTTCCAATGTTGGTTGAAGATTTTTCTTGTAAGAAAAATTATTTTCCAATGTTGGTTGAAGACTTTTCTTGTAAGAAAAATTATTTTCCAATGTTGCGAAGAAACTTTTCCTGTAGGAAAAATTATTTTCCAATGTTGCGAAGAAACTTTTCCTGTAGGAAAAATTATTTTCCAATGTTGCGAAGAAACTTTTCCTATAGGAAAAATTATTTTCCAATGTTGCGAAGAAACTTTTCCTGTAGGAAAAATTATTTTCCAATATTGGAATCGCCCGTTTCAATTAGGTTGAGCAGGGTAACTTATGCAATGATAACCGTGCCCTTTAAAGGGGTTTTATCCACAAAAAGTAACCCCTGCTTACTACACCTAAGTCATACAATCCATGGAGAGGTTATGAAAAACACTATAATCTCGTACCTTTGCCAACATCAATAACCTGCAAATTCATGCCCGATATAGATAAAACGGAACGGACTATCATAGTACAAAAGGGTGAAAGCGGATATCTTGTTGGGCAATTGAAAGAATACCCGACAGTCATGTCGCAAGGTAAAACCATTGACGAATTAATAGAGAATATCAAAGACGCACTTCAATTGTATTTATCCTGTAACCCCATGTAGTGCCATTTGTAAACAGTTGAGAGTTCCTATGCCTGAAAAATACTAAACCCTATATTAAAGATTCGTTTTTTAGCAACAAACCACGTGCTCATTTACCCATGTACCCAACCTATAAAGCAGTAGGCTTAATATTAGCACCTTTATTGTTCTTCATTTTTTTGTTGATTCCCCCGCCAATTGACCCGATGGCATGGAAGGTGATGGCTTGTATGATTTGGATGGTGTTGTGGTGGTTTACCGAAGCCGTACCTATACCGGTAACCTCTTTGCTCCCGCTTGTATTGTTTCCCCTGTTGCAAATCGGCACCATGAAAGATGTTGCCGCCCCTTATGCCAGCCCCATTGTTTACCTGTTTATGGGGGGCTTTTTCATCGCCTTGGCAATGGAAAAAAGCGGGCTGCACCGGCGCATCGCTTTAACCATCCTTCACTTAACCGGCTCAACAGCAAACGGCATTATTTTGGGTTTTATGTTGGCAACGGGTTTCATTAGTATGTGGGTGAGTAATACGGCAACAACGGTGATGATGCTTCCGATAGCCGTTTCGGTGATTTCTGTTTTGGAGCAGAATGATCAAATTACCTATCAACAGTGTAAGATGTTTGCCCTTACGTTGATGCTTTCTATTGCTTATGCGGCCAATATAGGGGGCATGGCTACTTTGATAGGAACGCCCCCAAACATTGTTTTTGCCGGATTTATGCAGAAAACCTTTCAAATGCAAATAGGTTTTGTGCAATGGATGATAGTGGCTACTCCGATTTCGTTGGTGATGTTGCTCATTACCTATTTATTGCTGACCAAAGTGATGTATCCAAACCGCATTGGCAGGATTACCAACTCCGGCGACTTTATCTACAACCATTTGAAAGAGCTGGGTAAATTGTCGAAGGCTGAAAAGATGGTCAGTATGATTTTTTTCATTACGGCTTTCGGTTGGATACTACGCCCCCAAATTGAAAGTGTGCTTCAATGGTGGATACCCGGCACTACGCTTTCAGATACGACTATTGCCATGATTGGGGGAATGCTCACGTTTGTTGTGCCCAAAAACTTAAGAGCAGGCAAGTTTTTGTTGACTTGGGAGGATAGTAAAAAACTGCCTTGGGGCATTTTGCTGCTCTTTGGCGGTGGATTAGCCCTTGCCGATTCGATGGAAAAAACAGGCGTAATACAGATGATTGGCAACACCATTCAATCCGGCAATTTTTCGCCTTTTGTGTTAATGTTTGTCATGGTTACAATGGCAGTATTCATTACTGAGTTGATGAGCAATGTGGCCTTGGTAACTATATTTTTACCCGTAGTGGCCGGTATTGCCGCCGGAGCAGATGTCAACATTTTGTTGCTCGCTATTCCGGTTACCCTAGCTGCAAGTTCAGGATTTATGTTGCCTATGGGCACGCCGCCCAATGCCATTGTCTTTGCCAGCGGTCATATTACTATGCCTCAAATGGCGCGAACGGGCGTAGTACTTAATTTAGCCTCTATTATTATTATTGGTGGGATGGGATATGTTTTGATAAAATGGGTTTTTGGAGTTTAAATTGAAGGCTTTGTTGATAGATGCTCTTTTGTGAACGCTATAGTAGTGGTGTTTCGTAAAAGTCTTTGGTTGTAATAAGTCGTCTGTTTGTCATCTTTAATTCTCGGTTTGTGGTATATTTGTGGTATGGAAGATAATAATCGTACAGACCGCATCAAAAAAAAAGCCGCAGGGCTGTTAACGCTATTGGAAAGTGGTGTGGATATGATTAAAAACAACAAAAATTCACCGCCGCCTTATGAAATAGTTGGTTACCGAGGTTATGGAACCTCGGATTACCTTTATTGCAGAGGCCGTGTTTTACAAAACAAAGGCATAGTCGCATCGGGAAGAGATGGCGCGTGGCGGAATTTGCTTAATAGTTACCATAGATTTGAGAGTGATGAAGTGCCCGGACAAACCCTTCAGGCAAGTTATGGAGGGCAAAAGTTTGAGATGACGAGCAACGAGGAGGGTTATTTTATGTTGGATACGCCGCTATCCAATTCATTAAAGCCTAACATCAGTATATGGCAAAGCATTGAGTTTGAGCTTCAATCGCCCGACACCAACCGCAATAAGAAGTTGGTGAACAGCGATTGCCAAATTTTAGTGCCCAATCAGAAGGCGGAGTATGGGGTCATCAGCGATTTGGACGATACCGTTCTCAAATCGAATGTGATTTCGAAGGTCAAGATGATTTACCTCGCTTTGTTCAAAAATGCTTATACACGCCTTGCTTTTAGGGGGGTGCCTGCTTTATATTGGGCCTTGAGAAAAGGGAGCAGCGGAGACCAAAAGAACCCCATTTTTTATGTGTCAAACAGTCCTTGGAATCTGTATGATGTGATTGACGAGTTCATGGACGTTAACCATATTCCCAAGGGGCCGGTCTTGTTGAGAGATTTCGGACATGCCAATAACCCCGCTTTGTCCGATGCGTATAAAAAGCATAAGTACAACGAAACGGTGAAGATTCTGGAAACCTATCCGCACTTGCCCTTTATCCTGATTGGCGATAGCGGCGAGAAGGATGCGGATATGTATTTAGAAGTAGCTAAAAATTACCCGGGACGAATCTTGTGCATTTATATCAGAACGGTCAAAGACAAGAAAAGAACGGAGCGGGTGAAAAAATTGGCCAAGGGGGAAATCAATGTGCCGCTTTTGTTGATAGAAGACAGCCTCGACATCGCCAAACATGCCGTCAGTAACGGATTTATTACGCGGCAAGCCATGTACAGGGTCAACCAAAGCCTTTACAACGACCGAAGCAGTGTGGTTGATTTTTGGCTCGAGGAGGAGTAAGACATTGCGGGTTTGGATTTTCATGTGAATGTCCTGCCCTTTATGACTTGATGGTTTCGTTGGGCAAGTAAATTCGTTTTACTACCTTTGCGGGCTATTTTAACCTATCTGATAGTCAGCTAAAATCACCCTGCAAAACCTCTATAGCCCCCTGCCATGTACGAATACCGCAAAACCTTATACCAAGAATACTATCAAACGCAAGCGGGGCGGCGCAGTGAGGAGGATTTGGGTAAACAAATGCGGGTGAAATTGGCGGAGGATGCTTGGTTGCTCCATCAGGAAATTACCCCGTTACTGCCACCCGTTGCCCAACAACCCAACATCATTGACATCGGCTGTGGATTCGGGTCGTGGGTATATGCTTTGCAACAATACGGTTATAATCGGACAAAAGGCATTGATGTAAGTCCAAGTCAAGTAGCGGTGGCACTTGATTTAGGTATCACTTCGGTAGAACAAGCCGATTTACTGCCCTATTTGCAACAACATCCCGATACTTTTGATGTCATCACTGGTATTGATATTGTAGAACATTTTGCAAAAGATGAGTTGGTAACAATTTTGGGTGCCATCAAACAGGCACTTCGCAAAGACGGCATTGCCGTTTTCAGAACCCCAAATGCAGACTCGCTTTTTTCGTCCTTGTATATGTACGGCGATTTTACCCATGAAACCATCCTCAATCAATCGTCGGCCCAACAACTTCTTTACAGCATCGGATTTTCTAAGGTTTCGGTCAATGCCTCTTGCATGAACACGCCCAATGCGGTTAAAAATGTCTTTAGACGGGTTGTTTGGCAGATTGTATCTGGAATCAGTAAAGCGGTTATTTTCGCTTCGGGCAGGTCATCAAGGGGATTGGTATTGTCTCCAAATATCATTATTTCCGCTCGGAAGTAATATTTAAAATCAGGCAAAACTGTTTTAATAGCCCCTCACAACTTGAATTTACCTGTTTCTTTTAATCGGCATGTGCATTCCCAAAGTAAGTCCGATATAATTGAAATTCATTCTGGTTTTGTTGAACTGATAGGGTTGATATAACCCGGTATTGCTGTTGTAATCTTCAATAATGCCTTTATCTACTTTGGTCATTGGGTTAAAAATTTGGTAGTCAATTTGCAAATAGTTTAAGTGTCTGACCACTCCAAACCCTACTGTATAAGAAAGCCCCCCCCCTTTTAGCACATCAATCACATTGCCCGAATAGCCCGGTCGAGGGCTTAGGTAATTGTTTATACGGTTGTATTTGATGGCGGCCGAGGGGTAAAAGTTCCAAACCCCTTTGTTGCGGTCGAGGAGGTAATAATTGGACTTGGCACCAAAACCCCACCAAATTAAGTTGTCTTGGGTAGTGGCACTGTAATAGTTGTTTAGGAAATTCAATTGAAAAATCGGTGCAACAGACAGTTTATTGTTCGACAAAACATTGAAGGATAGGGCAATTTCTACCCCATTACCAAAATCAAACACCTCGCGCAACTCAGAACCCACCGAAATGCCGGCACCCAAGCCCGCTTCAAACACCATCAACGGATAACTGCGCTCAACTTCATTTTCGGGGCTGTTGGTTTTAATGGTATCTTGCTGAGTGGGCAGAGGTTCTCCTGTTGAGTAGTCATAGACCTTGTCGTCTTGTGCTGAAGCCGGGGAAAAAACAAACAAACTCACCAATTGCAGCAATAGGATATAGGCGGTAAACCTAAAATTGGCAACAATTCTTTTTGGGTATATGATGTGTTTTACTGTTAGTTGCATAAGAGGTAGCATTTTGTCTTTACATGAATATGGGTAATGAACACCTATACGAGCCATCTGTTCGCAGTATAAAGGTATTGATTATCAAACAATCGAAGCAATGAACTGCAAAATACAATTTCTCTTTTGTAACTTATGCAATGTTTAGCCCAAATCGTTTGATTTAAAGAGGTTTTGATTCTAAAACCGGCAGGTAAAGGATTTTAAGTGTTCAAATGTACGCAAAGGTGACCAATTGTTGGGGGATAGGTCAAGAACCTAAATCGGTAATTTTTTAGTGCGCTACAACCGACTCCCCCCAATCAATTCTATAAGCACTTCATCGAGTATATTACCCAACCTCACTAAATTTCAATGGTATGAAAACGCTTACAACTTCCATTGCTTCTTTCGTTGCTTTAGGTATGATGTTGTTTACCTCGTGTGCCATTACCGAAAAGCAACAGATAGACTATCAAAACTACTATCGCAAAGACGTTAAAACGCCTGCTCAATTATTTCCAATAGAACCTGCCTTTACTCCTGTGTTAGCGCAGAAAGGCGATTTAGTCATGTCGGGTACTTATACTACTTCGGGACAAAATATAGATGATCCGAAAGAAAGTTTTACCGAAAATGACGGTATCGCAGAATTTGAGAAAATCAATTACATCAGTGGATCAATGGCCTACGCTTTGACCGACAAATGGTCGGTAACGGCACAATATACCGGAGGTAAGGGTGAAAATTCGGTAGATATAGAGTCAATGCAGGCTACAATTTACGATGTAGATGTTTATTGGACATGGTTTTTGCTGATCCCTGAGCATGACTACTTACCTCCTATTGAGTTTGATGCCAATACCGACTTTACAATCGGCAACTTAGAACATGTAAAAAGAAGCTATCAATACAGGAATGCGTCATTAGGTGCGGGCTATAAGATACATACCGGCGAAGCAGGCGGCATTTATAGTGTGTTCGGCGGAGTGGGGATGGGAGAATCTAACATCACCGGTACAACACATGCCGATAACACCAAAGTCTATTCACCTGATAAGAACGCTGTACCCGCTACTTATGGCAATCATCGAAACCGGTACTATAATGCTTATTTACAGCCAAGTATAGGGATAAATTTGAAAAATTGGATTGAACTTGGCGGGGCAGCGAGGTTCTCTTTTTTTCACAGCCGCTTATCAACACATATTCCATACTTAGAGATGAATTATGAAGAAAAGCTAAACAATCTGCTCTGTCAGCCTTCAGTATTTTTGAGTATGGGGCCTAAAAATGTGAAATTTACCGCTCAATATGCTTTAGCACTCCCTCTCGCGAACTCATCTAAAGAGCATTTTAATACCGGCTATTTAAGTGCCGGATTACAAATCTACTTGCCCACTGTAAAACAATCGCCCACACCTTCTCTGTAAGATTCTCACTCAAGAATTAACCAATTGTCTTTTTGTTAGTCTATGCTCCTGTTCTTAATCATAAAATAAACTTCAAAATGAAAAATCTCATGAGAAACTTATTTGCATGTTTAGTGGTGAGTCTTGCGCTCATACAACTGCCCTTATCTGCCCAAACTAAAATTGCAACCTCCATGGCCCCTAAATTAAGTGCATTTAAAACCGCACCTTTGGGCCCGATAGTTGGTAATTTTGGTCTTACTTATGAACGCGGAGCAGTTTTTAACGACAATATTTCTGTAGAGATGAATGTCGGATACCGAACAAGCCCTTTAATTTTTAGGGGTTGGATAAAAGATTCTAACACGAAAGTGAACGGTTTTTATGGTAGTGTCGGGCCTAAAATTTATTTCGGAAAACAAGAATTTTCGATGGAAGGGATGCGCCGAACACATCCCATGTTTGGTTGGTATTTTAAACCCGAATTGGGATTCAAATACACTGTTTTCAGCAACCCTGATGAGGACGATGTAAGGGCCACAGTAGCTAAGTTGATGTTAAGCCTAGGTAAGCAATGGATAAGCAACAATTTTGTCTTTGAAATATATGCCGGTATGGGCTATGCTTACCGAGATTACAGTAGAACAAACAGTTCTCTGTTTGATGATATATCCGATGACATTAGAGAGAATTTCCCAATTGCCGGTCAAACGGGCATTAGAATGGGTTTCTTAAGCAAGTAGTATTTCCAACGTAAATACAAAACGGCAGTAAGAAGGGCAAATCGCTCTTCTTGCTGCCGTTTTCTGTTTTACTTAACCGCATCTTTTTTGCGAAGGAAAAATATCAGCAAAGTAAAGATGAATACATTAAGCAGCCCTATGACGAGGTAATAACTGCCGATACTCCCCTCGTCTAATCCAAAAAAGCGATTAATCGTGTTGGGAAGGTTTAACATTTTAAGGGCAGATTTGACTTGGTAGCCCATCATTTCTGGGTCTTCGGTTGTGGGTTGTGGTAAATAATGCATCACATCCCTTTGCATCAACGCAAAACCTTCCGTGCCCCATCGGGCTAAAATAAAGGTGCTGACATACTCGGTCAAGTTATTTTTTTCGATGCTTGCAATAATCCCCGCCAACATGATTTGAGGCATCAACACGATAGGCAACAACGTCATCGCTTTTTCGGTGGTGTTGACAATCGTGGATAGAAATAGACCAATAAGCGTTGCCGAAAATGACAAATACAACATAAAAGTGGCGTAAGCGGTATAATGACCGGAAAGAGAAACATCGCCGCCATCGAATTTGAAATACAAAATGCCTATAAAGAGGAGCGATTGCAGTGCTGCAAAGGTGGTTAGAACTATTATTTTCGATAAAATATAAGGCAGCACTTGCAGGTTAAACATGCGCTCGCGGTTGTAGATGGGCAGTTCACCAACGATTTCGCGAGTAGCATTGCTCGTTCCGAACCAAACGGCAGCTATGGTAATCAAGAACAGCACGGCAAGGGTCAACTCCTTAAAGATAAAGCAGATGAGCAGGGCAATGATGGGGGCTTGAGCCAACAATATCAGCGTATTTGTGCGGTCGTTGGTTTTGATATTGAAATAGCGAATGGTCAACCAAAGCAGTTGTTTGAAGAAAGGGTCTTTTCTGGTACTTGTTGGCTTTTGAACAGGACGGCGAACACTGGAAGGGGGATTGTCGCCATTCCATTTATTGTACCATATCAGCCCTTGTTTGGCAGTCTTGAGCAATGAATACACCTCAATAGTCGTGATTTTACCAAAGTAGGACAAGTACTTCTCTGTACTGCCGTAATAACATATATAGCCGCCTTTTGACAAAAATAGCACCTTGTCGGCATAGTGCAGGTCATCGGGCTTGTGTGTAACCATCAGGATGGTGGTGCCTTGTGCAGCCAACTGTTTCAAACAGTTCAAAAAGTCTTCTATCGTTTCGGGATCTAAGGGCGAGGTAGGCTCATCTAAAAAAAGGAAATTTGGTTCGGTCAGCAATTCCATTGCAATAGATACGCGTTTGCGCTGCCCACCCGATAGTTTCCCCACCAAGTTTTGCCGCACATCGGGGGTATTGATATTGAGAGCAGTCAACACCTTGCTGACCTTTTCTTCTATTTCAGTATCAGTAATATCGGTCGCAAAACGAAGTTTGCAGGCATAGTAAAGGGAGTTTTGAACGGTCAATTCTCTGTGTACAATATCCTCCTGCGGCACATAACCGATTTGGTACTTGAGAGATTCATAGTGTTCAAAAAAGTTGATGTCGTTGAGGTAAACAGTGCCGCTTGTAGCGGGGTTCTCCCCGTTAATTGCTTTGAGCAAAGTGGACTTACCGCAACCCGAAGGCCCCATAATGGCAATAAACTCCCCCTTTTTCACCTTCAACGACACCGGGAACAAACCAACATGACCGTTGTCGAATGTCTTCTCTACATTATCTAACCGTATGGCAAATATCTCACTGCCCGGTTTAACCCCGGCAGGTACTTGTTCGGGTGGCATCAAACTGAACTGTGCATTACCGATGCTGATAACATCGGTAGCACTTACAATAGCATCAACTATTTTATTACCGTTCACAAACACCCCATTAGTAGAAGCAAGGTCTTGCACACGATATTGCCCGGCACCTTTGACCGTAACACGGCAATGAAGCCGGCTGACATTCCCATCGGTCAATACGATATCACAATCGGGATTGCGCCCAATGGTAATGCTATTTTTCTTCTGTAGGAGTTGGTAGAGATCGGTCATGGTGATAGTGAATAGTGAATAGTGAATAGTGAATAGTGAATAGTGAATAGTGAATAGTGAATAGTGAATAGTGAATAGTGAATAGTGAATGGTGAATGGTGAATGGTGAATGGTGAATGATGAATGGGGAATGGGGAATGGGGAATGGGGAATGGGGATAAGGAGTATGGGGTAAGTGGTAAGTGAATTGTTGAAGTCTTAATTCCTCCTCTGAGGGTTTGGGGTGGGTTTTTTCTTAATGGGAATATCGTTAATGGCTCTCAGTTCACTTCTAAGGTCTTAAGTCTAAAATCTTAGGTCTAATATCTAAAATCTATTGTCTAAATTCACAATTCACAATTCACAATTCACAACTTATAACTAAATCAAGGTGTTTCCTGAACAATACTAACCGTCCCAGCTACCCCATTATTCCAAAGTACGGATATTTGGTTCGTTCCCTGTCCTGATACAATATTACCTCCGGTAACACTCCAAACATAGCTGCTGCCCGCTACTTCCGGTACAGAATAAATTTGAGGGTCGTTGGCACAAACAAGGGGGCTACCGGTAATCACCGGGGTAAAGGTACATGGTTGATTGCACATTACTTGGTTAAAGAGTTCCCAAACATCGTTGTTGAAAAAATTAGGAATGAATGAGCCATCGGGAACATTGCCCATGCGAATCATGACTAGGTTTTGACTTGGCACGATATTGATGATTTGCCCGTTTTTACCCATTGCCGAAAACATATCATCCGGAGCGGCAGCGTGGAGAGAGCCGGGTAACACGATTTGAAACCCGGGAAGCATGTAAGAGGCTTTACCATTTAACCACCACAAATAACCATAAGATTGATTTAGCCCTTGCGAGGTATTGACCATCGCATTAAAATAAGTGGTATCGGTCATGATGGGGGTCGTGTTCCAAGTCCCTTTATTGAGGACGAGCAACCCGAAACGCGCCATACTTCGGGCATTGGTAAAGAGCACATTGTTGTAATCTAAAGGTAAAAACACCCCGTTCATGCCAGTCGGGTTGCGCAATCTGTTGATGTAAAACTGATTGAGGGTGCTACCGGTAGCATTGGCTATTACCCCATCCAACAAAGTATAAGGAGCATTGTGATAAGCCCACCGAGTACCGGGATCGGCTAAATATTGAAGGCAAGAAGGGAGAGTACAATCAGGATTTCCGGCATCGTTTAATCCGGAGGTCATTGTGAGTTGGTTGAGGACGGTAATCTGTGCTTCTTGTGTGGGGGTGCAACTTGTCCAACCTGTTCCCAAATACATAGAACTTGGATCGTTGATGGAAAGGCTGCCGTCTTGTTGTGCCAAACCAACCATAAAAGCGGTTAAACTTTTTCCGGCCGATGCCCAATACCAAAGACTGTCTTGTGTAAATGTGCCAAAATATTGTTCAATAACAATTTTACCGTCCTTCAGAACGATAAACGCCTTAGAGTTACTGTCGGCTAAAAAATCGATCAACGCCGGTATTTCCTCTTCGCACCAACCCAAGGAGGCCGGGGTAATCGTTTGCCAAGTGCTGCCCACCGTTGGCGGAAAATAAAGCGATTGTCCAGCAAAGTTTAGACTGAATAACAGACCAACCAAAAAAATGAAACAACGATACATTGACTATTAGTTTTTACAGCTTCAAATCAAACAAACGCTATTCGAGAAAGGTGCTTAAATAATATATAACAGACTACCGGCTATTCTACCTTTCCGCGCTTAAATATCCGCAAATTTACCAAACCAAACCTGAAAAATCGCGCTTCTCAAAAATGGGACAATAAAAAAACGCCTGCCAATAGTTTATGGCAGACGTTATGGTTAGAAACAAAACCAATTATCTGATTTCTCTGTACTTGTTTTTCTAAAAGCTAATGTCTATTCCGGCAGTAATAAAACGGGGTAATCCAACTTTAATGCCTTGAGGGCGGCGGGAAACGATGTAGCGGGTATCGGTGATATTTTTTGCACTAAGGTTGAATCGGGCATTTATCCGAGGCAATTGATAGTACAAATTGGCATCAAATACCTGATAGGATTTTAGTAGTCCGGTACGCCCGTCTGCTGAAGGGGTTACGGTATTGAGTTCATCGGTAAACTGATTGCCGATTATCAGCGCATTGATTTGAATTCCCAATCCGAATGGCACTTCTGCATGTATGCCACCGGATAGGATATGTTCGGGAGCGTAAGGTGTGCGATTATCCTTGATGTTGGTGTTTTCTGTGCTTTGGGCAATAAAACGGTCGGCACTGTATGTGGCTTTGGTAAGAGTAGCATTGGCAAAAATAGCGAGTGTATATTCGGGATCAAACAACCGGGCAATATCCCAACGCCCGCCTATTTCAACACCGGCATGAAGGGTTTGCCCTCCGTTGACCAATCCAACGCCCGTTCCACCCGATGATTCGGAAACCGGTATGATTTGATTGTCAAAGTTCATGTAAAATGCGGTCAATTCATAACTCAACATTTGGTTAGAAGTGCTACCTCGAGTACCCAATTCGGCATTCCAACTTTTCTCTGCTTCCAATTTATAGGCTTGGCCAACAGTCGAAATGGCATCTTTGATTCGAGGGGGTGCAAACCCTCGATGTATTCCGGCAAATATGGTATGACTAGGCAGATAGTTGAAATTGATACCTGCACCGGGAATAAATCCGGTTACTTGGTTACCGGCTACGATGTTGGTATCGCGAACTGCCGTTACTCCGTTAATGTTAAAACTGTTTCGCAAAATGTTGCGGGTATAGTCGTAGTGCTCTATTCGTATGCCACCGGTAAAAGTCCATTTTTCGCCAATGTTCATTTGGTTTTGGGCATAGACGCTAAAGGCATTTCCCCACCGCTTTTCGTTTTCCACCATATCGCCCGCCGAGGCATCGTATTTTTTACCATTGATGCGTTGTTCGTAAGCCTTTTCGTACAAGTATCTCACGCCGGTTTGCAGTTCGTTGCTCGTTTGCAGAAATTGATATTTATAAGTCAAGCGCGGCTCAATACCCAACACTTCAAACTGTCGGTTTCTATTACCGGTGGTATTGCGCATATACACCGCACCTCCTGCTATTTCGGGGTCGCCCCAAACAACACCGGTTTGGTTGCTTGCAGTCGAGCTGGAAGAAAAATCTTGTCTTCTCCAGTTGCGGGTAGTGGTGTAGCCATAAGCGGTGGTTTGTAATTTTAGGTGGTTATTAACCTGAAAATTATGGGTAAGACTTGCCGAGTAGCGGCGAATATCCAACAAATCATCGGGAGCCATGAGGACAAAATCTTGCCCGCCTTCATCATACATGGATTGGGTTAGCCCGATATAAGAAGCATTGGAAGTCTCGTCGTATATGCCCAATTTTAGTCCTAATTGAGATCGTTGATTGAACACCAAGCGCATTTTGGCCGACACATCGTTTATTCTAAAAGCAGTATAACCCAACTGATCGGCCTGTTTGCGCAGATAGTTCACTTGAACTCCCATGTTGCCAACTGTTGTTCCATATCCGGCTAAGCCGCTAAAGTACCCTTTCTCACCACCGGTAAGTTTAAGACGGATGGTTTGCTCATCGGGAGGGTTAGGGGTTTTGTAATTAATCACCCCACCGATGGTTTGAGGACCAAACAAGATTTGACCGCTGCCTTTGACCACTTCAATCCCACTCATACGGTCAATCACCGGTGAGTAATACATTTCCGGCTCACCATACGGGTTGAGTGATACCGGCACCCCATCTTCAAGAATTAAAACCGAGCGGCTTCGGTCGGGATCCAAGCCCCTGATGCCTATATTGACCCTCAACCCTGCCCCTTCTTCATCTACCACCTGAATACCCGGAACTTGACGCAACATCTCGTTAGCCGAAAGGGGGGAGGTCTGACTAATTTGGACAGATGTAAGAGAAGTCGTGCTGCCGGGGATATTTTTCAAGATACTGCCACGAACGCCAATCAACTGAATTTCGGGCAATTCGGCGGTAATGACCGAATCTTTGACTGCCAATATCCTTCTATCCAAAACTGATTCTTGTGCCAACAAATGTTGACAACCAATTAAAACAAGCAAACTCAAAACTATTTTAAAACAGTGCATAAGATAAGAAAAATTGAAAGTAAAACAAAGACATTTATTTAGACTAAATCTAAATAGCGAGGCAAAGGTAAAACTTGCTTTCAATATTTCCACTTTTGAAGGAATTATTTTTTCGGTAAATAACGCTGTTTGAGGAGAGGATAAATAATGACCGATACCAAGATAACGATAGCACCCAGGTAGAAGCCACCGTCCATGCGTTCCGATTCTCCGAAGATGAAATAGGCGAACAAAATGCCGTACACCGGCTCTAAGTTGATGGCTAAGGCTACTGTGTAGGCCGATAAGTGGCGCAGTAAATAAACAATGCCGATAAAGGCGTAAGTAGTACAAACCCAAGCGAGCAGTATCAACCACAACCAGTCCATCCCCGAAATTTGCCAAAGGGACTGTTGGTATCCGCCAATTGCTTGTATAAAAATATTGATGAGGAGCGCCCCCGCAGCCATTTCGTACAACGAAATCAGGATAAAATCATGTTTACGGGTGAGTTGCTTGTTTAACACCCCAAAGAGGCTTGCCAAAAATGCAGATACAATGGCTAAGATGATGCCCAACCAATAGTCGAAGGCAAAGCGGCTCATGATATACAACCCGGCAATGATGACGATGCCGAGGATGATTTCTACCTTCCATACTTTGCGGCGTTCGATGAGAGGTTCTAAGAGGCTGGTAAACAAGGTAACGCTTGCAAAGCAACCCAAGGTTACAGCGACATTGGAAACTTTAATGGCGGCAAAAAAGGTTATCCAATGCAAAGCAACAATCGCCCCAACCCCACAAATCGCCGCCAAAGTTTTGAGGGGTAATTGCCATTTCTTACCCACTATTATTTGAACGACCACCATGCCTAAAGCCGCTAATAACATACGGTAACCCACCAATTCGATGGCATCTAAACTGATGAGCTTACCAAAGATAGCGGTGAAGCCAAACAGCAAGACGATGAAGTGGAGTTGCAACTGTTCTTTGAACATGGTTTAATAGTGAATGGTGAATTGTGAATTGTGAATTGTGAATGGGCAATAGGCAAATGGGCAATGGTGAATAGTCAATAGTGAATGATGAATAGTGAATTGGTCAATAGGCAATATGCAAATTGGCAATTAGACTATAGGCAAATGGGTAAATAGCAATAGCACAAATCTAATATCTAAAGTCTTATTCCTCCAATCGTAAATCTAAAACCTGTACTGAGCGAAGTCGAAGTATCGTAAATCGTAAATCACTTATTTCGGTGCTCTAATGAGCAAGAATATACTGATAACAGCAAACAACAAATTAGGCAGCCACACACTTAGCAAAGGCGAGAGGTTGCCGTTTGTGGCAAAGGTGGTGGCAAATTGCAGAAGCAGGATGTAGGTACTGCTGATGGCAATTCCAATAAAAAGATGTAACCCCACACCGCCCCGCACTTTTCTGGAGGAGATGGCAAAGGCTATGATGGTGAGGATAAAAGTGGCAAAAGGCACGGCGGTGCGGCGGTATCGCTCCACTTGGTAGAACTCGATATAAGGCGCGCCTTTTACCTTTTCCTCTTCTATAAACACATCCAATTCGGGGGTAGTCATCGCTTCTTTCAGATTGACCTTTTTCTGAAAATCGGACGGTTTGAGGTTAAAGGCCGTATCCAATTGTTCGCCGCTTCTGATGGTTTCGCGAAGCTCGTTAAATGAGTGGGCTAAGTAATTGCCCAACCGCCATTGTTTGGTGCTATCAATCCAGTTGATGGTTTTCGCGCTCAGTTTGTAGGAGAGTTGTTTGTCTTTAATGCTTTCTAAGGTGAAGTTGCGACCCATCGAATCGCGGGTGGTGTAAGTTTCTGTATAGATATAGGTATCGGGGGCTATTTGCATGTGGACATTGCGGTTGCTCGTGCCGGTTTTTTTCTTCACATACTTATCTTCAAAGTCAAAACGTACTTTGTTGGCGTTGGGCACAAAGAAATGGTTGGCATATAATTGTACCCCCACTAAAATAATGGCGGATATAAAGTAAGGCACAAACAGCAAGCGGTAAAAACTCACCCCACCTGCTAAGATGGCTACTATTTCGGAGCGCGAAGCTAATCGGGAGGTGAAGAAGATGGCGGCTATGAAGATAAAAAGCGGGCTAAGGAAAAAGATGATATAGGGCACAAAGTTGAGGTAGTATTGCATCAGGATACCGCTCAAAGGCGCGCTGTTTTCGAGAAAGTCATCAATGCGTTCCGAAATATCAATAGACACGGCTACCGCTGCAAAGAGCAGCACGGTAAACACAAAAGATCCTAAGAACTTGGTGATGATGTATCGGTCTATGATTTTTAAGAACATTGGGCTTTGGTTGAGGCGGTTTAATTCCCCTCCTTGGAGGGGTAGGGGTGGTTTCTTTTGATTAGAATAATGGTATTTATAGTTTCTGCATCAGGGTTTTAACCATTTTATCTTTCCAAGTGGCGAATGTACCGGCTTGGATTTGTCGCCTTGCTTCGGAGGTCAGCCAAAGGTAAAACGCCAAATTGTGAATAGAGGATATTTGGGCGGCTAATATTTCTTGCGATACAAACAAATGTCGTAGGTAAGCCTTGGTATGTATCCGGCTTGTGGGGGCGGGACTATTGGCATCAATGGGGTTAAAATCGTTTTTCCACTTGCTGTTTTTGATGTGGATGACTCCTTCTGCGGTAAACAGCAAGCCATGTCGCGCATTTCTGGTGGGCATCACGCAATCGAACATGTCAACGCCAAGGGCAATGGCTTCGAGGATATTTACCGGAGTTCCAACCCCCATCAAGTAACGGGGTTTATCGGCGGGCAGTATGCTGCAAACCAAATCGGTCATTTCGTACATGATTTCGGCAGGTTCACCAACCGCCAATCCACCAATAGCGTTGCCTTCCCGTTCATGGGCTGCAATCGTTTCGGCCGATTGTATGCGCAAATCCCTATAAACACTTCCTTGCACGATGGGGAAAATGGTTTGCGAATAACCATATAGGGGAGGGGTGTCATCAAACCGTTGTATGCACCGCTCTAACCATTGATGGGTGAGGGTTAGCGATTTGGATGCGTAGTTATACTCGCAAGGGTAGGGGGTACATTCGTCAAAAGCCATGATGATGTCTGCCCCTATTACCCGTTGAATATCCATCACCCTTTCGGGGGTAAAAAGATGAGACGAGCCGTCAATATGAGATTGGAATTTCACCCCCTCTGGCGTTATTTTTCGTTTATGCGCCAACGAATAAACCTGATAACCACCGCTATCGGTCAGGATTGGTTTATGCCACCCGTTGAATTGATGTAACCCGCCTGCTTCT
The DNA here is from genome assembly GCA_937907475.1 of uncultured Bacteroidota bacterium. GTDB lineage: Bacteria > Bacteroidota > Bacteroidia > Chitinophagales > UBA2359 > UBA2359. The sequence goes on from CALCIK010000049.1 coordinate 33,728, forward strand.
TGCAGCACTTCCAAACCCGGACGCAAGTATAAATGGTAAGTGTTTCCAAGAATGATTTGTGCTTGAACGGGGTCGGTCAATTCGTGAATATGCACAGCCTTTACCGAACCAAGCGTCCCCACCGGCATAAAAATCGGGGTTTCTATCGCGCCATGATCGGTTTGGAGTGTCCCTGCACGGGCTTTGCTGTGTGGGTCGGTATGTGAAAGGGAGAATTTCAAGTTGTGAATTGTGAATTGTGAATGGTGAATTGTGAATGGTTAGTGTAAGTGCCCATTCTTCTTCTTTTCAATGAAGAAACTCTAATATCTAAATTCAAAAGTCTTGTGTCTATTGTCTTACGTCTAAAGTCTATTGTCTAATGTCTAAAATCTAAAATAAAACGCTGCAAAGCTAAGTCATATTTTGAAATGGTGGATAGCATCTTTTACCACCTTCCAAACCGTTGCGATATGTTGTTCTAAGGTAAAGTTACTCCTGACCCATTTAGCGGCAGCTTTACCTATTGCTGTTGCTGTTTGGGGTTGTTGACTAAGTATCAGCATGTATTCCGACATCCCTTGTATATCCCCTTCTTCAACCAAAAAACCTGTTTCATTGTGTAAAACCACATCGGGAATGCCGGCATGTCGGGTGGCGATGACGGGCAAACCCGATGCACCGGCTTCTAATATCGCAACTGGCGTGCCCTCCGTATCATTGGAGAGGGTGGTTACGGAATGTTGTACAAAGGCGCGGGCTTGCTGCATATATTGTGCTACTTGTTCGGGGGAAACGCTGCCGGTAAATGTAACCGCATGAGAGATTTGCAGGAATTGAGCAAGCATTTGGCAAGACTCCAACAAATGCCCATCTCCAATCATGGTTAACCGGGCTTCCGGCAATTGTTCCAACACTTTACCAAATGCCAAAAGCAACAAGTGGGGAGCTTTGGTTTCGGCAAACCGCCCGACTGAGACAAACATCGGGGGATTTAGGTCGGGGTTGCAAGGGGTAAACAATCTTGTGTCATAACCGCAAACGGTATGGGTAATCTTTTCGGGAGGGCAACCCAAGTCTATTAACCTTTGGCGCATGTGTTTTGAAACGACAATCACCACTGCTGCCTGTTTAAATAATTGGGGATAATGTTTACCGTAGGTTTGCATGATGTCTTGACGATAGGCATCGTAACCGTGAAAATGGACAATCAAAGGCACACCCGCTTGTTGGCAAACCGGCATCATCTCCACGCCCGATGGGCCGTATTCGGCAAGCACTGCTTGGATATGGTGTTTTCGGAGGTGTTTAACCAACGACTGTTGCAAGTGTTTGGTGCTGAAGGTGCCGGATAATCGGTGTAAAATATGCCCGGTCGAAAAAGAATGTGCTTTACCCTCAACCCCGTCTGTGCTGTATTGTTGCGGGAGGTAACCGTTGAAGAGGTAATACACTTTGGCGGGTAAGTGCCGTACATGGTTGTGAATAAAGGTTTCGGAGTATTTATGTTGATTGACCGATACAACAGCAATTTGGTGCATGATATTCTAAATCTTGAGTTTCCCGTTGCTCCATATTTTCCAAAACCGCATAGCCGAATGAGCAACGTTACAAAAGTAGTCAATTATCGGGAAGGTAGTTCGTTGGATAAAGTCCTTACTTATCCTGTATTTCTCTAACTTTGCGGTATGAATTATTTATTAGCAGAAAATATTACCAAAGTTTACGGCATCAAAGTGCTGTTCGAGCAAATTGATTTCAGCATCAACAAAGGACAAAAAATTGCGCTCATTGCCCGAAACGGGGCAGGAAAATCTTCGCTCATGCGAATCTTGGTAGGGTTGGATTCGTCTGATATGGGCGGAATGGTACGTTTGCAGAAGGGGGTGAAGTTGGGATATATCGAACAGGAACCACAGTTGAATCCCAAAGATACCGTGCTTAGTTCCGTGTTTAACTCCGATAATCCGGTTATAGCGGTCATACAACGCTACGAATTGGCGCTTTTACGACACGAGCAAAATCCGACCGATCAAACACAGAAAGACTTGGAAACCTGCATCGAAGCCATGCAGTTGAACGATGCATGGGACTACGAAACCAAAATCAAACAGATTTTAACCAAGTTTAAAATTACCAAACTGAACCAATCCATCGGCGAAATGTCGGGAGGGGAAAAGAAACGGGTGGCAATGGCCAGTGTGTTGATTCAGGAACCCGATTTGGTTATCATGGACGAACCCACCAACCATTTGGATTTGGAAATGATTGAATGGTTAGAGGAATATCTGCGACAAAGCAACCTTACCCTGTTGTTGGTGACCCACGACCGGTATTTTCTAAACCGCGTGACCAACGAAATTGTAGAACTCGAAGGGGGTAAGTTGCAGCGGTTCAGGGGAAACTACGAGTACTATCTCGAAAAAAAGTCGGAACTGCAAGCCAACCTGAAAGTGGAAACCGAAAAGGCTCAAAAGCTGATGCGCAAGGAATTGGAATGGATGCGCGCCCAACCAAAAGCGAGAACCACCAAAGCCAAATCGAGGATTGATGCCTTTGATCATATCGAAGAAAAAGCCTCCAAAAAGCTGAAAGAAGACGAACTGGCTTTTGACGGCATGAACGCCTCCCGAATTGGCAACCGCACCATCGAGCTATATCATATTGACAAGCGTTTTGGCGAGAATGTCATCTTGTCTGATTTTACCTACCTCTTTAAACGCCGCGACCGTGCCGGAATAGTGGGAAAAAACGGTGCCGGAAAAACGACTTTCCTCAATATACTTGCCGGGTTGGAAAAACCCGATGCCGGTAAACTTCAGATTGGGCAGACTTTGGTGATTGGGTATTATACCCAAGACGGGCTGCAACTGAAAGAGGACATGAAAGTGATTGACGTGGTCAGAGAAGTGGCAGAGATTTTACCCCTGAAAAAGGGCAAGTTCTACACCGCCGCTCAACTCTTAGACCATTTCATGCTCAATTACGATATGCACCAAAACTACGCCTCCACCCTTAGCGGGGGAGAGCGCAGAAGGCTCTACCTGCTGACCATCCTGATGAAAAATCCCAATTTCCTTATTCTCGACGAGCCGACCAACGACCTCGACTTGATGACCCTCAATTTGCTGGAAGATTTCCTGATGCAGTTTGAAGGCTGTTTGGTCATCGTTTCGCACGACCGTTATTTTATGGACAAATTGGTTGACCACTTGTTTGTGTTTGAAGGAGATGGTAAGGTTCGCGATTTCCCCGGCAATTATAGCCGATACCGCGAGGCAAAAGAAGAAGTGGATTTATACGAACGCGAACAACTAAAACTGACCAAAGAGAAAAACCGCTCTGACGAAAGTGAGAAAGGCGTTAAACAACCCGAAGCCCCGCAAAAGCCCAAAGCAAGGTTGTCGTTCAAAGAGCAGCGCGAATTTGAAGAATTAGAAAAGGAGTTGGAAAAATTGGAAAACGAAAAAGAACATCTCACCCAACGCATGAACAACAACGAACAAAACTCGCACGAAGAACTGTTGAAATGGGCAAACCGGTTGAACGAGGTGATGCAGTTGATAGAATCAAAAACCGACCGGTGGTTGGAGTTGAGTGAGTATGCGTAAGGGGGGAAAGTCTGATGTTTGTTTTACCATCTCAACCCTGTAGATCGTTTCGCCATCGCAACCTTATTACCTTCGTAACAAGTACTTACATATCATCGAAACCTTATTACCTTATTCTCATTTTAGGAAGGTAATAAGGTTTTTAACTTACTTATTGCCATTTTTTTAATAAGGTCATAAGGTGTGGTCATAAGTTGTTTTCCCCCCCTTACACAGCCCTCCCTAAAACAAGTTTCAGGGAGGGAGTTATAACTCATAACTCATAACTCATAACTCAAAGAGTTCGATTTGCTTCAAGAAGGGGAGAAAAAGATTGGTTTGCCATTAACCATTTATCATTAACCATTAACAATTAAGAACACAGCCTCAAAAAACCGCGCATCCGGCAGCCCATAATCGGCATCCGGCAGACCATAATTGGCATCCGGTAAACCATAATCGGCATCCGGCAGACCATAATCGCCATCCGGCAGACTATAATTGGTATCCGGCGAACCATACCCGACATCCGTCCGACCATACCAAACATCCGTCCGACCATACAAAGCATCCGGCAAACCATACAAAATACATGGCAGACCATAATCAATATCCGGCAAACCATATTTTGTATCCGCCTACCAATAAATTAAATTAATCAGAAACAAAGTGCCAATATTCATAAAAATCCCATTTTTTATTCCCCAAAAACACCTATCGAAGTGTATAATAATAAACCGGATGCAGACCAATATTACATCATTCTCCCCTTAATCACCTTAAATAAAAAAAAATGTAAAAAAACATGCCGAAAGATGAACTATTTTCTTACCAAAGGCTGTTATAGCAACATCTATTCTTTTAACCTAAAAATTTGAATAACCATGGCACAGCCTCTTTATGAATGTACCCAACAAGAACTCTACACCATTGCCCGATTAGGTTGGAATTCCTGCAATCAGCACATTATCGAATTCGGAACGTTAAAGGCAAAATACGACCCTGCCTACATAACAGCCCGATTAAATGAAATCACTGCCGCCTCACTACTACCCGATGCCCAAGCAAGAGGTTCGCAAAGCGAATCATATCGTGTCCAACTTATCGAAAAAAATAGAGAAGCGCTTTATTTTTGGATAAACCTCAAAAGATACATTGCCGATGCTTACCCAAAAAATCTACAAAAAGCCAAATTAGAAGAAGCCGGACAAAATTTTTATGAAGAAGCAGCTAATTACGATTGGGATGCCACACAAGGACTACTATCTTCAGGCAGTCTTTTTATCACCAACAACCAAACCGAACTCGAAGCTGACGACAACATGCCAATAACTTTCCCCGCTCAATTCAACACCTTCAAAACCGAGTTCCTCACCCTCCATCAAAACTTTCTCGATAGCCGCCTAACCTCCGAATCAGGCACTCAAACAAAAATCGTAGCAAACAACGCCATCCACGACAAACTTATGCGCATGTTGCTCGATGGACAATTCATTTTTAGAGAGGACGAAGCAGAAAAAAAACGATTTATCTTTGCCAACCTCCTCATCAAAGTAAGAGGCGCAGGAACTGCCGGTATTAAAGGAACAGTTACCGATGCCATTACCCACCTTCCCATTAAAGATGTAGATGTTAGCCTTGTTTTCACCGTAAAAAAAGGCAAAACAGACGAAGAAGGTAAATACGAAATTACCCGTGTTGCTCATGGCGAATTTGATATCGAAGTAAGAAAAACCGGCTATCAAACAAGAGTCATTACAGAATTTGAAATTTTGATTGGTACGATTAGTACGCTTGATATTGAACTTGCGCCGGAACCTTAATTTTTAGCTCAACATAAAAAAGCCCTTGCCGGAAATGGTGAGGGTTTTTTTTGTGTTAGGTGGGATGTTTTTATGGTATTGATGTATATTTGTGGGTAAGAAGTTGCGTATGTGAAGGCTTTATAGGGGGATATACGCAATAAACATGCGTTTATACTGATGTTATCCGTCATTCTATGGCGACAGTTCAACTATCTAACTTTTGGGCGGACATTCAACCGTTTGACAAATTTCGGCAAAGCCGTTTGGCTATCCCTTCGCAAAATAAAAAGAGAGGCAAAGCCACTCACAAGCCAACCCCATTTGCCTCACATTTTATTTTGCCCCAACGCACCAACACCGACTTTAATTTCTATCTTTGACCCATGAAATTTATAACCTTCATATTAGCTTTGTATGTGTTGACACTGTCAACCGTGCCCTGTTATATGGAGGACAAATGCCTGAACGAAACACATCAGACAGAACAATCCCAAAACCAAACTAACGAGCAAGGTTGCAGCGACTGTTGTTCACCGTTTGTAAGTTGCGGAACTTGTTGCGGTTTCACTTTCCACTTTACTGCCTTTTCGCTTCAAGCTACATTTCTTTCTACTGAAAAGGTATTTTCTAATTACAAGCAAACTTTCCATTCACAGTTTGCACCTTCCATTTGGCAACCGCCAAAACTTGGTTAATGTTTGGTGCCTTCGGCACAAATTATTTTCTGTGGTGCTAACGCACCACAAGCAATCATTTCATTAACATTAATCAATTCAGCAATGACAAAAAAAATCATTCTGCTACTTCTTGTAGCATTCAATATAACAACAGTATTCGCACAGAACAGCTTTAGGGCAATCATCAAAGACAGCGAAACGAAAGAACCGCTTATTGGTGCAACAGCAATTGTAGAAGGAACAACCAACGGATCAACAGCCGACACCAGCGGACTTATTATCATCAGCAATATTCCATACGGAAAACAGGAAATACAATTTCGTTTCATCGGTTACGAAGAACACGAACAGGAATTTGAATTTCCTTTATCAAGCACCGAACCGATTGAAATTTTCTTAACATCAGAGGCAGACGAGCTAAATGAAGTAGTAGTTTCATCAACACGAAGCACACGAACCATAAAGGACATTCCGACAAGAGTAGAATTTATTGCAGGAGAAGAATTAGAAGAAAAAGGCAACATGAAATCAGGAGACATCAGAATGTTGTTGAATGAAAGCACAGGAATACAAACGCAACAAACATCTGCTACAAGTGCTAACGCAAGCATACGAATACAAGGTCTTGACGGACGATACACACAAATTCTCAAAGACGGTTTTCCTTTATATTCAGGTGCAGCAAGTGGTTTGGGTTTACTGCAAACACCACCGCTTGACTTAAAGCAAGTAGAACTTATCAAAGGTTCAGCTTCCACGCTTTACGGTGGCGGAGCAATTGCAGGTTTGGTAAATTTGATTTCAAAAACACCCGAAGAAGAACGAGAATTGAAATTACATTTTAACGGAAGCTCAGGAAAAGGTTTTGACCTGAACGGATTTTACGGACAGCGTTTTAAAAAGGTAGGCACAACAATTTTTGCAGCACATAATCGCAATTGGGCTTACGACCCTGCTAAAATCGGTTTGACAGCCATTCCGAAATTTGAACGATATGTTTTCAATCCCAAACTATTTGTTTACTTCAATGAAAAATCAAAACTGAATTTCGGAGTGAACACAACAATTGAAAATCGTTTGGGTGGCGACATAAAATATATTGAAGGGCAAGCCGACAGCGTGCACAGTTACTTTGAAGAAAACAAAACACAACGCTATTCAACACAACTTTCTTTTGAACACCGTTTTAAAGAAACACAAAGTTTCAGTTTCAAAAACAGTGTGAGTTATTTCAATCGTAAAATTGAAATCCCGAATTATAATTTTGACGGAACACAAGTAGCATCATTCACCGAAGCGACTTATGCAAACAACAAAGAAAAAACAGATTGGGTTGCAGGAGTAAATCTTTGGACAGACAACTTTCAGGAAAAGCAATTTGACACTTTGCCAAAAAGAAATTACGACTTAATCACAGTCGGAGCATTTGCACAAAACACATGGAAAGCAACAAAATGGTTAAACCTTGAAACAGGTTTCCGCACCGATTATGTAATTGACTATGGCTTTGCATTTCTTCCACGACTTTCAGCATTGTTCAAAATCACCCCGAAAATCACATCACGAATTGGAGGAGGGTTTGGCTACAAAGCACCTACAATTTTTACAGAAGAAAGCGAACGCATCCAATACAGAAATGTGTTAGCGATAAACAGCAGCACCAACAAAATGGAAAAAAGTTATGGAGCAAATGCTGATTTCAATTACCGCACTTTGTTTGCTGATGATAAGGTTACATTCAGCATCAATCAACTTTTCTTCTTCACCTACATTGATAAACCGCTATTACTGCAACAACAAATAAGCGGCTTGTATCAGTTCATCAACGCAAACGGTAACACAAACACCAAAGGAACTGAAACCAATATCAAAATCGGTTATGCAGATTTCAAACTCTTTTTGGGCTACACATTTACCGACACACGATTAAAACAAAACGGAATATCCATTGAAAATCCGCTGACACCAAAGCACCGCCTCAATACAATTTTGATGTATGAGATTGAAGACAAATTGAAAGTTGGTGTAGAAGCATATTATTTCAGTCCTCAAAAATTAAGTGATGGCACAACAGGAAAACAATATGTTGTTTGCGGTTTTATGATTGAAAAACTTTGGGAGAAATTTTCAATTTATTTAAACTTTGAAAACTTCACCGACACGCGGCAAACAAGATTTGACAGCATCTACACAGGCACAGTTACTAATCCCGTTTTCCGCGACATCTATGCACCGCTTGATGGGTTTTTAATTAACGGAGGAATTAAACTTAAACTTTGACATCATGGACTTAACAAATAGCAATACACAGCAACGAAAACTTTTATGGTTTGTATTAGCCATCAACTTTTTCTTTTTCGCACTTGAAATCCTCACAGGGTTTCTTTCAAACTCTTTGGGTTTAGTGGCAGACAGTTTGGACATGCTTGCAGACGCAATCGTTTATGCACTTGCATTGTTTGCAATAGGCGGAACGGTTTTACGAAAACAGAAAATTGCAAAAGCAAGCGGATACTTTCAGTTGACACTTGCAGTTTTAGGTTTTATTGAAGTAACCAGACGGTTTTTAGGTATTGGTGATATTCCTGACTTTCAAACAATGATTATCATTTCAATCCTTGCACTCATCGGCAATGCAATCTGTTTGTATCTCTTAAAGAAAAGCAAAAACCAAGAAGCACACATGCAGGCAAGTATGATTTTTACAAGCAATGATGTAATCGTAAACATCGGAGTAATTATAGCAGGTGGACTTGTATATTTAACCAACTCAAAACTGCCTGACTTAATAATTGGAACACTTGTATTTGCAATTGTTGCAAGAGGAGCAATACGCATTTTGAAACTGTAATACGACAAGCGACAACGCATTTGCAAGCACATTTTATTTTTATCTTCGCACTATGCAACCGCACAAAAAATAAAAAGAACTTGCAAGCCAACGCACCCCGACAGTGCTTACAATCGTGCTAACTTGACACGACAGACACTCGGACGAAAAGAAGAACGAACCGCTAACAAGGGGTTTGCGATAGCTGGGGTTCCGTGCTTCGCAGACACATTTGTGTAAGGGTAGAAGTTCAGTTCACCGAATAAAGCGATTGGTCAGACCCCTTCAGGTTTATGGTTCGGTAGAAACTAAACAATGGTTCACTACATTTTACAAAAAAGCCCTCGCCGGAAATGGTGAGGGCTTTTTTTGTGTTGGGTGGTACTGAAAGTTAGCATCACTTTTTAGGTTTATTGAGAAAAAGAGTATCGAATGTGGTGGATATTGGCGTAGAATATTAATTGAGATTTAATATTCTTGTATATTTGCAGCCTTTGGATTTCTATAGTAATCCTAATTGGGAGATAGACGGAATAAACTTGCTTCTATATCCTAGTTGTGAGCAACTGAAAGAATTTAAAATTGAAATTATGCCATACTTAGACGAATATTCGGGAAACTGGACTTCAATCCAAGCCAGACATTTATTGAGACGGACCACCTTTGGACCTTCTATTCAAATGGTAAATACAGCCATCAATTTAGGACTAAATAGTACGATGAATGCACTATTTACCCCTTTGCCAATGCCTGCCCCCCCTTTAAAATCTATTCCTGATGGCACTGGAAATAACCAACTCAATGACCCTGGTGCCTTATATGGCGAGACTTGGGTAAATGCTGCTCCTTTTCCTAATGTTAACCCTCCTATGTATCGAAACAGAATATTGCGTTCTAGAAGTAAATCCCTTTATTCTTGGACTTTTTTACAGATGCATTATTCTGAAATTTCCATCAGAGAAAAGTTGACCCTATTTTGGCACAATCATTTTGTTGTAGCAGACTCTACCATTGCCCACAGGGAATATTTGTATTATTCACTTCTAAGAAGTTTCGCTCTTGGTAATTTTAGAGAGCTGACGAAAGAGATTACCATAGATACGAGTATGCTATTTTATTTAAGTGGTGCTGAAAACACAGATGATGCCCCAAATGAAAACTATTCCAGAGAACTTCTAGAGTTATTTACCATCGGAAAAGGTGAATTAGCTGGCCCTGGTGATTACACCAATTTTACGGAGGATGATGTCGTTGAGATGGCAAAAGTGTTGACGGGTTGGCAAGTTCCGCAAATCAGCAATCCGAATACATTAACCGCACAATTTTCAAACAACAACCATACTCAAGGTGATAAACAATTATCTTTTCGATTCAACAATGCAGTCATCTCAGAAAATGGTCAGCAAGAATTTCGGGACTTGATTGATGTAATTTTTCAACAAGATGAATGCTCACGTTTTATCATGAGAAAATTATATCGTTGGTTCGTTCATTATGACATCACCGAAGAAATTGAAATAAATATTATTGAGCCTTTGGCTGCAATTTTAAGAGACAATGATTACGAAATTGTTCCTGCACTGCAAGTTCTTTTAAAATCGGAACACTTTCATGAATCAACGGCTTGCATGATAAAAAGCCCTGTTGACTTGATAATGTCTGCTACAAGAGGCTTAGGAATTAATCCGCCGCAAGGAGAAGTAGAAGATGAATATAACCATGCCTATCATTTCTATATCATGTCTTCTGACTTGGAGCAGGCATTATATAATCATCCTAATGTGGCAGGTTGGAAAGCATATTACCAAGAGCCCCAATTTGATAAACTGTGGATTAACAACCTGTTACTTCCCAAACGTCATGAGTTTTGCAGGCTAATGGTAGAAGGAGGAAACTTTAGCTATAATGATGAAAATTATAACATTACAACACTAATTCCAGTATTGGATATCGTGAATAATATTGCCAATGCCTATACCCCCAATGTACTTATCAATTCATTGGCAGAGATGATGTTCAATTATCCAATAACTGTCAATCAATTAACCAGTTTAAAGGATATTCTTATACCGGGATTGCCTGATTTTGAATGGACAGTTGAATACTTGAATTACCTTTCCAACCCCTCTAATCAGGCTCTTGCTGTTTCAGTAGAAAATAAATTAAAGAACCTTTTTTCTGTCATGGTTAGAATGTCAGAATTTCAAATAATGTAATCATGAAGAAGTCAACAATTAGTCGAAGAGATTTTATTAAAATCTCGGCATTGGCAACCATCCCACTTACTTTGAGTGGGTTTCCGCTTTTCGCTATGAGTAGATCAAAAGCTGTATTTTCTGACGGAGACAATGACAAAATATTGGTGCTGGTTCAATTACAAGGAGGCAATGATGGATTGGCGACAATTTATCATGCTGAACAGTATGCTAATTTACAAGCGGTAAGGAATAACATTATTATACCAGAGAGCTCTATTATTAATTTTCATAACGAATATGGTTTTCACTCTGCTATGCAGGGGATGAAGGATGTTTGGGAAATGCAATGTTTAGGTATTGTTCAAAATGTTAGCTATCCTAATCAAAACCGTTCTCATTTCAGGTCAACTGATATTTGGAATTCAGCGTCAAGTGCTGAAGCTTATGAAAGCAGGGGCTGGATTGGACGCTTCTATGACCTTAATTATTCTGATTATCCGAATGGTTATCCTAATACTGAAAACCCTCATCCGTTTGCTATAACCATGGGAAAAATAGTTTCGGAAACTTGTCAGGGCATCAATGCTAATTACAGTTTAGCATTATTAGACCCTTTCAATCCTGGAACGGCATTAGTGAGTGCCGGAGGTGATATTCCTGCAAATTGTTTTGGCGATGCCTTATCATTTGTAAATGATACCGTTGCACAAACTAATGCATTTGCTTCTGTTATAAGTGATGCAGCAAATGCTGGAAATAATTTATCAACAAAGTGGGATAGCCTCGAAACAGAACTTGCTGAAAAATTAAAAAATGTTGCCCGATTAATTTCCGGAGGATTGCAAACAAAGATTTATGTCGTTCAAATTGGTGGATTTGACACACATGACAATCAGGTAGTTGAAGGAGAAACAGCCACAGGCATACATGATGAACTTCTTCGTGAACTTTCGGATGCTATTTGTGCATTTCAGGATGACCTTAATTTATTGAATGTTAGCGATAGAGTGATAGGTATGACCTATTCCGAATTCGGAAGAAGGATTCGCTCCAATGCAGCATTGGGAACTGACCATGGCACGGCAGCACCTTTGTTTCTTTTCGGCTCTTGTGTGGAAAACCAAATATTGGGCGACCATCCTGAAATTGATACATCGGTCGGAGTTGACGAGGGTGTACCAATGCAATATGACTTTAGGGACATTTATGGAACAGTCTTGAAAAATTGGCTTGGATTAAATGAAACTGAGGTCTCAAATGTAATTCATCCAGATGTTCAAATGTTGCCATTGTTTAAACCAAGTTGCATCAACTGCAATACATGGCAACCTCAAATAAGCGGCGATGTGTTTGTTTGCGCCAACGGCACCTACCTTTACACCGCCGCTATACCCACACCAAACAGCACTTATAACTGGTCTGTAACGGGCGGAATTATTATTTCGGGGCAAGGAACCCCACAAGTGGAAGTTCAATGGAACAATGGTTTAGCCGGAACTATTAGCCTCATTCAAACGGGTTACTGATTAAATAAGATGAGACTAATTTATCCCGAAATCAAAATATTAGTTTGAACGCCTCTAATGACCAATAGTTGGTTAAAAATCAGCGAACTATTGAATATTCATAGCCCTCTCCCGCCGATTCCCAACTTCTATCACAACAATCCTGATAGCCAAAGCAGCAATAATGATAGATCCGCCAACAAGTGCCTGAACAGAGGGTTGTTCGCCATAGCCCATCCAAACCCAAACGGGGTTTAGAACCGGTTCGATCATAGCCAATAGTGCGCTTTCAATTGCCAATGTGCGTTTTAGTCCGTAGGTAAATGGAATGGGGTAGCTGGAATCAACTCCAGTAATCCAGTATTGACAACACACTTTTTACAACCCAATGCCTACTTTAAACAAACCTTTACGACCTTTGCAATGAAAGCAGAAGGAATGCAACTTTACTTTCTACCATCCCACAAACATTCAACACCTCAATACTTCCCATGATTCGCCTCCCCTTTATTTTTTGCTTTTTTCTGTTCAGTATCTTTGCAGTTGATGCACAAACTTTGTTGGTAAAGCCATATCTGCAAGATGCCGAACCCAATTCTGTATATATTTTATGGGAAACTTCTATCAACACGGAAAGCATTGTAGAATGGGGAACGGGTGTTGAATTGGGAAATTCGACTAACGGAACTGCTCAAACGGGTTTGCTGCTCACGCAAATTCATACCGTACAACTAACAGGGCTTGAACCCGATACGCGGTATTATTACCGCGCAAAAACAGGAAGCACGGTGAGCGAAATCTACAATTTTATTACCCCTCCCCTTAAAAGCGCCGAGAAATCGTTCAACATCGTGTTGATGAGTGATATGCAACAAGACGGGGGAAACCCCAATAAGTTTTACGAAATCTGTAACGACGGGGTGATTGACTATATGATTGATTTAAGCAGCGGCGACACACCGGCAGAGATTGCCTGCCTCATGTTGCCCGGCGATTTGGTGGACAACGGATTAGACTACAACCAATGGAAAAATACCTTTTTCAACATGGCCGAAAATCTGCTCAAATACATTCCTGTTTATCCCGTATTGGGCAATCACGAAGTGAACACCAACACTTATTTTAAGTATTTTCAACTTCCTGCAAACGGAACCCCCGGTTACGAAGAACATTGGTGGTATAAAGACTACTCTAATGTGCGCATGATCGGATTAGATTCCAACACGGGCTACAGGATACAAACGCAGTTAGATTGGCTTCAAACGGTGTTGAACGATGCTTGTGCCGATCCGGATATTGATTTTGTTTTTGCCCAAATGCACCATCCTCATCATTCCGAACTTTGGCCGGCGGGTAATTTGGACTACACCGGTCAAATCATCGCCATCATGGAAAACTTCTCCACCTCGTGCGGAAAGCCAAGCGTTCATTTTTACGGTCATACCCATGCCTACTCAAGAGGGCATAGCCAAAACCACAACCATGTGATGGTGAATGTGGCTACTGCCGGAGGGAATATTGATTATTGGGACGAGTTTGCGCAAACAGATTATCCCGAACATGTCGTGAGTCAGGATGATTACGGTTTTGTTTGGGCATCAGTACAAGCAGGGGCTAATCCGCAGTTTACCCTCAAACGTATCAGTCGTGGAAACGAGAACACCCCGATGAACAATGTGCTGCGCGACAGCATTTCCATCAGGCGATACAATAACTCGCCCACCAAACCCATAGCTTGGTTTCCCGCTCAAAACGATGTCATTTCACCCGATTGCACAGTGTTGTTTACCGCAAGTGCCTACAATGACCCCGATGCCGACCTTCAAGGAGCAACTCAATGGCAGATTGCAACCAATGCCGCTTTTACCAACCTTCATACCGACCTTTGGCGGCAGTATAAAAACGAATACCGCAACATAGATACGCAAGCCGGCGATGACCTTCAAAATGAACATATCAATACCCTTCAAGCCAACACGACCTATTATTGGCGGGTTCGTTATCGCGACCGAAGCCTCGGCTGGAGCAGTTGGAGCGAAACGGTAAGTTTCCAAACAACGGAATCTACCCTTTCTGCCAACCTATTGCTCAATGGGGGAGCAGAATCGAATACCGGTAATTGGACAGAAATAGCCGGCTCGTTCGAATCCATCACGAGCGGACAATGTGCCGGTAACAATGCCCACAGTGGTTCGCGATTGTTTGCAGTAGGGGGCGTTTGTGAAGACAACGCTTACGGAGAAGGGCGGCAGGATATGAATGTGAGTGCTTTTGCCGATGATATTATTACCGGAAATGCAGTCGCTCGTTATGGGGGTTACCTTAGCGACTACAACGGCACGGATTTCCCACAGTTTCGCCTCGATTTTTTAACTTCAGGAGGGGTACTTATCTCAAGCACTCCCACTTACGGTTCTCATTCAGGTACTTGGGAATGGTTTAATAAATCGGAAACCATCCCAGCGACTTGCAGCATCATCCGATTTGTATTGATGGGCACTCGCGAAGCAGGCAGCGACAACGACTCTTATTTTGACGATATGTTTTTGCAAATTAACACGAACCATTGCGGCATTCTCTACCCCCCTTGCATCAGTCAACCCACAATTACCTCATCAACCCCCCAAGCCTGTACTTCTGAAACGGTTACCTATACCTGTTCTCCCAACCTTGTTGGTGCAGTATATGAATGGTCATTGACCGGAGCAGGCACGATTTTATCGGGACAAGGCACTTACCAAATTACCGTTCAGTGGACGGGAGGAGTGGCAGGTTCGGTCAGTGTTGTGCAATCGGTTCCTTAAATAGAGGGTGAACAAGCAACTGATAATTTTGGGATTGAAAAAAATATCCCATAGGGATAATCCCGGCGTACGCCGGGATCATCCCTACGGCATTTAGTTTAATCCTAAAGGCGATTAGGTATTAATTACGAGTAAAAAGGAAAATACTCTGAAAAATCATGTCACTCCTTCGGAGTTTTAAGATTGTTTCGGTAATGTTTTGTAACTATTTAGGTACATTGTTCTGTTGGCAGATATTGACTTAGCTCATTCCTGTCAAACGATATTTGATTTCTTTCAAAAAAATTATCAGCGAATATCTGCGTAATCTGCGGGACAAACTACACAACTATTTAGATGAAGCTAAGGAGCTAAATAATTACAATGTTTTTTTCAATCTTGCCTGCTATATAATTCCCACTCCTTCGGAATTTAACACCTCTATATAGTTTATAACCATGAAAAGAGGGTTAAATTCACAATTCACAATTCACAATTCACAATTCACAATTCACAATTCACAATTCACAATTAAGAAACGTACCGTTCAATAATCATAGCATGACCATGTGCGCCGGCAGCGCAAGCGGCAATCAGGGCGCGATGTCCGTTTTCGGCAATCAGGCGATTGGCTGCGGTGGTCAATAAGCGGGCACCGGTTGCACCAAAGGGGTGTCCGATGGAAAGCGAGCCGCCCCAAAGGTTCAATTTATCCATTGGAATACTACCAACGGCTTTGGTCAAACCCAATTTTTGTTGAGCAAACTCATCGGAAGCCAAGCAATTTAGGTTAGCCAAGATTTGTCCGGCAAAGGCTTCGTGAAGTTCAAACACATCCACACTATCCAATCCTAATTTTGTGCGTTGAAGCAGTTTGGCGGTGGCGTAAGCAGGACCGAGCAACAATTCTTCTTCCAAATCTTGTCCGGTAAAAACAAAATCGGATATCACTGCTTTTGGAGTCAACCCAAGTTCTGCTGCTTTTTCTTCGGTGGTGAGCAATACTGCGGCCGCCCCATCGGTCAAAAACGAAGCATTGGCGGCGGTAATCGTGCCAAACTGACGGTCAAAAGCGGGCGATAACTTGGCTATCCCTTCGTAATTGGTGTCGGGGCGTATTCCGTTGTCTTTGGTAATGGGCATGAATGAAGGGGGCACGGCAACGGTGGTCATTTCGGCACCCAGTTGTCCGTTCTGAACGGCTTGTGCGGCTAACTGATGCGAGCGAACGGTAAACTCGTCTTGTTGTTGACGGCTAACGCCAAATTTGGCAGCCAATATTTCGCAATCCTGTCCCATTGTGCGGTTGGTGCTAAACTCGGCGATGGCCGGTTTGTCAGGCATAAAGTCGCTTGGGCGAAGGGTGCTTGCAAATTTCATAAAGTCTAAAGTGCTTTTGAGTTTTTGGGCTTTAAACAGCTTTTTGCGCATGGGTTTGGTAAACCCGATTGGCGTGTCGGAAACGTTATCTACGCCACCAGCCACCACTACCTGTGCATGTCCCGCCATCAGGGCATAAACCCCATCGGCAATGGCTTTATTGGCCGAAATGCAAGCCATCGTAACGGTATGACAAGGGGCGGTATAGGGAATGCCGGCGGTTAATGCCGCTTCGCGCGCCACATTGCTCGTTCGTATATTTGAAATCACCGTACCCATGATGACGGCATCCACCAAATTGGGGTCTAGTCCGGTTTTATGGAGCAGCCCTTTGATGGCAAATTGCCCAAGTTCGTAAGACATTAAGTCCATATAATCGGTGCCTGAACGCAAAAACGGAGTGCGGCAACCGTCAATCAATACAATTCGGTTCTTTTTCATTTTTATAAGTATTTTTATGCAATCAGCTAAAATAGCCTTGCAATTAGATGGGCAAAGGTACAAAAAACAGAGGGTTATGTCAATTTTCTATGTAATTTAGGGTAATTTTGCTGCCGGAAAGAAAGTGGTAAGGGGTAAGGGGTAGGTAGTAAGGCGTAAGTAGTAAGTAGTAAATAGTAAGGCGTAAGTAGTAAGCCCTTATGCCTAATGCCTTACGCCTACTAATGCCTTATGACTTATGCCTTACGCCTTATGACTTATGCCTTACGCCTTATGACTTAATTACTAATTCATCAAAAAAACCATGATCAACAAAACAATTGCACACGCGCTCTTTACCGAATTTGACATCCACCTGTTCCAAGCCGGTAAACATTTCCGATTATACGAAAAAATGGGTGCTCATCCGATGGAGTTGGACGGTGTGGCCGGTGTTTACTTTGCCGTGTGGGCTCCCGCAGCGCGAAAGATTGGGGTGGTTGGTAATTTTAATCATTGGAGCGATGAAGAACACCAACTTTATGTAAGATGGGACACCTCCGGCATTTGGGAGGGGTTTATTCCCGGGGTAAAGGTCGGCGATATTTACAAGTACCGCGTTTATTCTCACAATTACGATATCTCTTTCGATAAAGCAGACCCGTTTGCCTTTTACTGTGAAACCCCGCCCAAAACAGCTTCGGTAGTGCGCGAATTAAAACACGATTGGCAAGACCAACAATGGATGGCAAAACGGCACGAGCACAACGCCCTCAACAAACCATTTTCGGTCTATGAAGTGCATTTAGCTTCGTGGAAACGCAAAAGCAAAGAAGAAAACAGTTCGCTGTCCTATCGGGAATTGGCTGATGAGTTGGTGGCTTATGTCAAACAATTGGGTTTTACCCATGTCGAGTTGATGCCGGTCATGGAACATCCTTATTCGCCCTCTTGGGGATACCAAATCACCGGTTATTTTGCCCCAACCTCCCGTTTTGGAACCCCACAGGATTTCATGTATTTAGTTGAGCAGTTTCACCAAAACGATATTGGCGTTATTTTAGACTGGGTTCCTTCTCACTTCCCGACCGATGCACATGGTTTGGCCAATTTCGATGGCTCTTATGTGTATGAGCATCCCGACCCGCAAATGGGCTATCACCCCGATTGGTCGAGTTTGATATTTAATTACGGACGGAATGAAGTGCGGTCTTTTTTGATCAGCAACGCCTTGTTTTGGTTTGATAAATACCATGCCGATGGATTCAGGATTGATGCCGTTGCTTCGATACTCTACTTAGATTATTCGCGCAAGGAAGGGGAGTGGCGGCCCAACCACAAAGGCGGAAACGAGAACTTAGATGCCATTCATTTTCTAAAAGACTTGAACGAAGCCATCTATGCCAACTTCCCCGATGTGCAAACCATCGCCGAAGAGTCGACTGCTTTCGCTTTGGTTTCAAGGCCTACTTATATCGGCGGGTTGGGTTTTGGAATGAAATGGATGATGGGCTGGATGCACGACACGCTCAAGTATTTTAGCATTGACCCGTTTTTCAGGCAGTTCAACCACAATACCATTACCTTTAGCATCATGTATGCCTTTACCGAAAATTTCATGCTCCCCTTTTCGCACGATGAGGTGGTACATGGTAAAGGTTCGCTCATTCGCCGTATGCCCGGTGATGAATGGCAACGGTTTGCCAATTTGCGCCTGCTCTTGTCCTATCAATTCACCCATCCCGGTGCAAAATTGTTGTTTATGGGCAGTGAGTTTGGTCAATACAACGAATGGAACTTTGGCGGCAGCCTCGACTGGCATTTAACCAAGTACGACCCACACAAAGGGGTACAACAATTGGTTACCGACCTCAACCAACTCATGCGTTCAGAGCCTGCTCTTTATGAATATAACTTCGATGCAAAAGGCTTTGATTGGGTCGAAGTTGCCGACTACAAAGGCTCTACTTTGGTGTTTATGCGAAAAGGGGTAAACCCCGATAATGACCTCATCATTGCATTCAACTGCACCCCGATGGTTCGCAACAATTACCGCATCGGCACTAACCTCGACAAAGGGGAATGGAAGGAAATTCTGAACACCGATGATCCGAAATACTGGGGAAGCGGGGTGGTGAACGCCCAAACATTGCCAGTAGTAGAAACGCCTTGGAACTATCGCACCCATTCTTTTTCGGTCAATCTTCCGCCGTTGGGCATGACCATCTATAAATATGTGCCTCCCAAAAAGTCGAAAGCAAAACCTAAAAGTACGACAGTTTTAGCTGCAACTCCAGAAGTAATTCAAGTGGAACCCGAAAAAAAGCCGGTAACCGGTAAAACAAAAGCACCGGTCAAGAAAAAACCAAACGTAAAGTAATCCACCACCATTAACCCAACTAAAAAGCTGTTGGTGATTGGCCTTTGGTAATTTCTGCTTTCAAAACACAGACACGAAGTATCAACAAACTAAGCAAAAAAGACGATGAACCGGAATAGCAATCTTCGCTCATACACAACTACTCTATTTTTCACCTCCTTACTTATTGTGCTGTCATGGAGTTTGATGCCAAGTTCGTTGTTTGCCCAAAAAGCAAGCAAAAAAACAGACCTCGACCTCCTCGTGAGTTGGATGCAAGGAACTTACAACAGTTATGAGCAATCGCTTGCCGATACGAACTACCTCAACATCACCCTCGACATGCGCCCAATTTGGCAAGAACGAACCGATGGGAAATGGTTATATGTGGAACAAGCCGTTGCCAACATGACCTATCAACCCTACCGGCAGCGCATCTATCAAGTGGTGGCAAAGGGTAAAAATACTTTTGAAAGTCGCGTTTATACGTTACCGCAACCCGCCCGGTTTGTCGGTCAATGGAACAATCAAACCCTGTTCGCTCAAATTAACCCCGACTCGCTTAGTCTTCGGGATGGTTGTGCCATTATTCTCAAGAAAACAGGTAATACTTTTACCGGTCAAACCAACGAAAAATCCTGCCCCAGCGATTTGCGAGGTGCTGCTTACGCCACTTCAAAAGTAACCATATCCGAACATCAACTATTGAGTTGGGACCAAGGATTTGACAAAGCCGGTAAACAAGTATGGGGTGCTACGACAGGTCCCTACCAATTCAATAAACTACCCAAGCAAACTCCTATGCAATATCCTAATGTACAGCAAGGCAACCAAATCGATAACTACTTCGGGACAACAGTGCCCGACCCCTACCGATGGTTGGAAGATGAAAACAGTCCCGAAACTCAACAATGGATTGCCCAACAAAACACCTTGACCCAAAACTGCCTCCAAAGCACCGGCTACCAAAAACCTTTAGCAGACCAACTCACCCAATACTTCAATTATCCCAAATATTCTGCACCCCGCAAACAAGGGGATTATTACTATTTCTATAAAAACGACGGTCTGCAAAATCATAGCATCTTATACCGCCAAAAAGGTCTCAACGGTACACCCGAAGTGTTTCTCGACCCCAATACTTTTTCAAAAGACGGCTCAATTGCGTTAACCACCACCTCTTTTTCGAAAGACAAAAAATACATGGTTTACGGCACATCGGTAGGCGGTTCCGATTGGCAAACCTTTCAATTGTTAGAAGTATCGAGTGGTAAGGTATTGCCCGATACTTTGCAAAATATCAAGTTCTCCGGCGCATCGTGGTATAAAAACGGATTCTTTTACACTCGATACGACCAACCCGAAAAGGGGAAAGAGTTATCGGCAAAAAACGAGGCGGCTCGAGTGTACTACCACAAAATCGGTACCCCGCAAGCAGATGATTTCTTGGTGTTTGAAAACAAAACCAACCCTCGTTTGAGTTTTGGAGCATCTGTTAGCTCAGATGAGCAATTTATATTGATGTATATCTCCGAAGGGTCTGCTTCGGGCAATTCGCTTTACTATGCACAAGCAGAAAAATGGCAATCGGGATTTTACCCCATCATTAACCAATACGACCATTCCTTTTCGTTTATTGACAACCTGAATGACAAACTATTGGTCAAAACCAATTACAAAGCCCCTAATTACCGGTTAGTATTGATTGACCCTCGCAAACCGGAAGAACAATATTGGAAAACCATTTTGGCAGAACAACCTGATGCAGTCCTAGATAATGTCAATTTGGCAAACGGCAACCTTTTGGTCGAATACATGAAAGATGTTACCAGCCAATTAAAGGTGTTTTCCGTTGCGGGTGTTCTCCTCCAAGAAATTCCGCTTCCCGGATTGGGAGTAGCGGGTGGCTTTAGTGCTGACAAGGACGAACCGCTTTGCTTCTTTAGTTTCGAGTCGTTTCTATATCCTCCCACAATTTTTAAACACGATTTGACCACCAACAAAAGCGAAGTTTATTACCAACCCAAAATTGATTTCAACTTTAGCGATTACGAAACCAAGCAAGTGTTTTACCCCTCGAAAGACGGCACGAAAATACCCATGTTCATCACCCATCGCAAGGGAATCCCCCTCAACGGGCAACACCCCTGCCTCTTGTATTCTTATGGCGGCTTTAACATTTCCCGCATTCCGGAATTTAAAGCAGAAAACCTGCCTTTTTACCTAAGTGGTGGCATTTATGCCGTAGCCAACCTGCGCGGAGGAAGCGAGTACGGTGAAGAATGGCACAAGGCAGGCATGTTGGAAAAGAAGCAAAACGTGTTTGACGATTATGTTGCCGCAGCAGAATATCTTATCAAGCAGAAATATACCCGCCCCGAAAAATTAGCCGCTACCGGACGCTCCAATGGCGGTTTGCTCATTGGGGCGGTGATGAATCAACGACCCGAATTGTTTGCGGTTGCCCTTCCCGTGGTTGGGGTGATGGATATGCTTCGTTTCCACAAGTTTACCATCGGTTGGGCTTGGGTAAGCGAATACGGCAGCAGCGACAATGCCGAACAATTCAAGTTTTTATACCCATATTCTCCCTACCACAACCTGAAACCCAATTTGCCTTACCCTGCTACGATGGTGATGACCGCACAACGTGATGATAGAGTGGTTCCTGCTCATTCTTACAAATATACAGCCCGGCTTCAACAACAATATAAAGGCAATCAACCCCAATTGATCCGAATAGAATCCATGTCCGGACACGGTGGTGGCGGACAAGGTAAAACCATTCAGCAATTTATAGACACTTATACCGATGTTTGGTCGTTTGTTTTCAAACATTTAAGCATGTACCCCGTATCGTTAGATTAAAAACCACTTAGCAATCAATACAACTCTAATCATCAATAAACGGAAGATTTTCTTCCATCTTTTTTTAACCATCATCTTTTCAATATGCGCTCATCTATATTGACATCATTGCTTTTTGTAGTTATGATATTTGCCGCCCTGCAAGGTGTTTTTGCACAAGATGCCAGTGTCAAAAAACTGCTCGCCCAAGCCGATAAACTCTACAATGCTTATGCTTATCAACAAGCCATACCCTTGTATCGAGATGTATTGTTGAAAGACAATTTGCAGGAGGTGAAATTGAAATTAGCCGTTTGTTATCACCTCACCAAAGATTTCGACAATGCCGAATATTGGTATAGGCAAATCATGGAGCAACTCCCTGCCAACGAGTTTACCCGAAAACTCCATTTTGCACAAGTGCTGCAAACCAATGGCAAATGCGAGGAAGCTAAAAAATGGTTTATGGAATATGGTAACAACAACGAAATGGGCAACCGCTTGGCCAAAGGTTGTGACATGATTGAACAACTCACCGAACACACCTACGATTACAATACTTGGTTACTTCCATTTAACTCTAAATATTCCGATTTTGCCCCTGTGATACACGATAATGGCATTGTTTTTTGTAGCAATCGGCAAGCGTTGATGAGCGGTAAAAGCAGTAAAAACAAAAAAAAGACCGATAACTTTTACCTAAAACTGTATTATAGCGAGCAGACGGGTAAACAGGCTTACTTGTTACCCGAATATATAAAAGGCAGTATTAACAGCCAATACAACGACGGCCCGATTACTTTTTCAGCAACAGGTGATACAGCTATTTTTACCCGAAATGCCTTGTATCGCGGACAAAAAATTGTGAATACTGAAGGAGCATTGGTATTGGGGCTTTATACTGCCCAAAAACAAAGCAATAATAAATGGGCCAATGTTGCTCGTTTCAAGTTTAACAACAGCGAAGATTTGACAGAAGACACCCGAACCTACTCCATGACACATCCCTGTCTTTCTCCCGACGGGCAAAACCTCTATTTTGTTTCTGATATGGAAGGGGGCTATGGTGGAACCGATATTTATACGTGCGCCCGAATTGACTCCACATGGAGTCGCCCTGTTAATTTAGGGCCTCAAATCAATACAATGGGCAATGAGCTATTTCCTTATATCCATTTAGATGGCAACCTTTTCTTTGCCTCAAACGGACATCCCGGATTGGGAGGGTTAGACTTGTTTTATACCCGATACACCCGAGGTGGATGGTTAGCACCCATCAACATAGGTGCCCCTTTCAATTCGCAATTCGACGACTTCAGCATTGCCCTTAGTGAGGACAAAAGCTGGGGATATTTTGCCTCCAACCGCCCCGGAGGTTTTGGCGAAGACGATATTTATTATTTTGACAAAGTGCCTGATGATGCTTATACCGATGTGATTCCAAATGCCAAAAATGAAATCAAAGACTTAGAGCAACCTCCTATTACCAACGCATTTCTAAACGAGGCCTTGGGCATGAACAAAATACGGTTTAAACCCGGCGATTGGTACTTGGATGGCACTGCCGATAAAGAATTGGATAAACTGGCAAAGTATCTTAAAGAATGGCCGGAAGTGGGGGTAGAAATCGGCGCACATACCGACTCCAGAGGAAACGACTTTGTTAACCTCGAAATCAGCCAAAAAAGAGCAGGATCCGTGCGCGAAAACTTGCTCTTAAAAGGAATCGCTCCCGGAAGGATCACCACAAAAGGCTATGGCGAATCGATGTTGCTTAATCATTGTGTCAGCGGAGCAGAATGTCCCGAAGAGTTGCACGAACAAAACAACCGTATCGAAATTAAAGCCAACATGATACAAGGCATTTCCAATCTAACACCAAGTACCAACAACACAAGCGAGGAAACGGAAGTATTACAGCCCAGAGGTAAAAAGAACAAAGCCCCCACCGAAGCCGAATTGCTTGAACTGGAAGCCGCCTTAGAGAGCACAACCGGAGTGTTGCAATACAAAGTATTTATCGGCCCTTTTAAAAACGTAGATAACAACACCTATTACAATTACGCCGAGTTAAACACAGGTATTAACTTAGAATACATTGCCGATGGCATGATGATAGTTTTAGGACCTTACCCAACCATTACCGAAGCCGAAGAATACGAAAAACAAGCCAAAGCCAAAGGCGCAAAGAAAACCAAACTCGCCGTATTTAAAGGCAACGAACCAAGCACTTTGACGGTGAAGCAACTGAAGAAGATGGGGGTGCAGTAAGTTTCTTAGTTATGAGTTGGCCATTTTAGATTTACGATTGAGTTTGCCTATTGTCTTAAGTCTAATGTCTTAAATCTATCTTCCATTAACCATTAACCATTAACAATTAAAAACGTATTGCGTAATACCCAATCCTACTTGCATTTGGCAGGTAAAGGTTGAAATCGGCAACGGTAACATTCTTATCCATATTGGCATCGGCGGGTAAATATTGGTTGATGAAGGAAGATTGTTGAGTATAGACGTTAAAGTCGGAAACCGTAATAACCCCATCTCCGTTAAAGTCACCGGCATACAAAGCAAATTTACCGGAAGCTACTCCAATTAATTGGTTCGTCCCTAAAGCCTGCGCCTCAGAAATGGTAAAATCGTACATAGGATTATTATCAATGACCACGGTACTGCTGCTGATAACAGCGATATGATTGCGATGACGGACAACAATATAGTAGGGAGTGGTGAGATTGATTCCGCAAACATACAATCCGGCAGTATCGGTTTCGGCCCACGGATTGGTAATATGACCATTGTTCCAAATCAGAGCAGCCATTTGGACAGCAATTATTTCAGGTGTGGTGCGAAATTCAACTAATACCCAATCAGTAACTTCTTCGGGTAGGGAATTTGGCAATGTTTCTGTGCCTGTATAATTCCAGGGTAATTGATTAAATGGCTGATTCGTGGGAAGCAAACCAAAGTCGTTCAAATCGGTTCGCATCAGTTGAGTGTCGTAATTAAACCCTCCCTCTAACAACGCTTTCAGAGTAAGTTTTACCTGATGGGTTACCTGAACGGTAGTGGTAAACTGACAGTTTTGTGCATCGGTTACGGTAAAGGTATAACTGCCGGAAACCAAACCCGTAATCAACGAATCGGTCATTCCGTTTTGCCATAAATAGGTATAGGGGGCTTGTCCACCCGATGGAATCAAGGCAATTTGTCCATCGGGACAGGTACAACAAGAAGCATCGTTGCTCACCACATCCACCCAAAGCCCAATCGGATTGGCTATCAAAAAAGTATCCCTCACAATACAACCGTTCCCGTCTTCGATGGCAACCGGAAAGACTCCGGGCGGCAAATCAACCAAAGGGATACTGAAATTACTGCTCACGGCATAACAACCGTTGAAACTATACAGAGTATAAGGAGGGGATCCACCCGAAATATCCAATTCCAAAGAGGCATCATCTGCATTAGGGCAGGAAGGGTCGGACGAAGTTACCTGATCAATCGAAAGCTCTTCACCATCGAAACAACCGCCCATGTAAACGGTAATAGAATCGACCGCATACCAACAAAGCATAGGGTTCCAAACAGTAAGGGTATAGGTGATGGCAGGGATATTACCATCGGTATCAAAAAACAAGAACTGAGGGGTATTTGACGATTCCAAAAACACATCGGGATACCATTGATAGTGTATGCCGCTGCTTGGGCCGCCACCTCCCGGACAATTCACCTGAGCATTTGCCGTAGCCCCTCCAAAATGCGGAATAGTTACGAAATCGATCAACAGGGTATTGGGACATTGTTGGCAACAATCGGTACAATCGGGTTTTTGAACGGTAACATAAGTGGTATTAGTGGGAATTGGCAGGTTGCAATCGAAAATAATTTCGGCTTGATTGGGAATAACCGAACATGGGTCTAAAGGCAGTTGCGGCATGATGCAAAAACGAATAAACCCTTTGGTGTCTTCGTCAGTAAACGTACTACCGTAACCCGCCTGTTGAGTGCCGGGAAGGTTGATTCCGATAAACTGCCACAAAACCAACCGGTTAGGCCCCGGCGGAGTAACAGAAACCAACGCTGCGGGATGACTGCTTTCGATATGCAGGAAAGTGGCAGCGTTGAGGAAAACACTTAAATAGTCGCGAATCTGAATAGTTTCAGCCGGACCGCTTCCGTAGTTCTGAAATTCAATGGTATAGCAAAGAAGTTGCGGACTTGACGGGCAAAGGGAACTCGGAACCACGCTTTTTCGGTTAGGGTCGTGCGATTTAACCGCCGTTTTGAGCAACGAAAAGGTATCGGTCGTACAAGCACTTTGAATGATTAGATGCGTCAGAATAGTATCATTCGGATGAACCGATGTGTCGGCGGCCATACTGATAAAGATGTTGCGTTGTTTACCTGTATCAAGACTATCGAAAACCCAAGTCATTTCCCCACTCGAAGAAGTCGTTACCTCCGATTTAAAAGTTTCGGAGTATTTCAAGTTCAACAGTTCAGGGTCGTACTGAAAGATCAAAGTACCGCCATCCGCAAACGGGCAGGTGTTTTGATAGGTTAAAATATAAGTTATAGAATCGCCCGAACGAGGTAATCGGTTGGTGAGCAAACGAATGTTCTTCCCCTCCATATTGATTTGGTCGCTGTTAGGGCGTTTGGAAGGATAACCGTTGCCAAAATCAACATTGACCGAAACGGCAGCCCTATCCACCGCCGAATTGTCAATATCATCATCGCTGTAAATGCGGGTACTTTCCATGACCGCCGTATATTCACCGGCTTCGCGGTAAGTATAAACCGGTGTTTGTTCAAAACTGAACCCCCCGTCACCAAATTTCCAAAAAAACGTTCGCCGGCTTTGTCTTCGGTAGTCATGTGGGTTGATAGGCGAGAGAGGAGGGAGGTTATCGGGTTCCAACTTCACCAAATTAGCTGTGCCATAGAGCTTAGTCTGTATAATGTCCGGTGTTTGTGCCCGTAAAGTTGACACAAAAACAATACAAGAAAGGATGGTGTAAAGGAGGTGCTTTTTCATAGGCTTAGGGAGGCGTTTGGTTAAAGCAAAAGGTTTGTTTTACCTATTCCTCATCACCAATAAAGGCAGCAGAACAGAAAAGGTGAATAAAACAATAGCAATTTACTGCTTTTTTTAACCCGATAGAAGAATCAACCTATTTAACGCAACATTCTTTACCCAAAATTCTTGTACAAGGTATGAGAATGGGTAAATAAATAGCGATTTACCCCCACCGAACCATCCAATTCAACCAACCTTTGAAACAAAAACGGCAGGGGAAAGCCCAAAAGCCCGAAAAAAGTGAACTATGAACCCATTTTTGTTGACTTTTTTCCGGAAATAAAGAACTTTTTGTTGGGTTTAAAGGGCTTGTTTCAAAAATAAAGACCTTTAAATTGCTTTTACAGTCCTTTTCCCAAAAAAACAGACCAATTTTTCTCATCCAAAGACCTTTTTCCCGAAGAAAAAGTCCTTTATGTTGCTTCCAAAGGTCTGTTTTCAAAAAAACAGACCTTTTAATTGCTTTCAAAGTCCAATTTGTCTAAGAAAAAGACCTTTATTTCGGCTTTATTAATAACAATTTTGACACTTTTTGGGCATTATTTGCTATGTGTATAAAGGTGTTTGGGGTGTTTTTGGGCTGTGGTTGCCTGTTTTTAATGTAAAGGTAGTAAGATGTTGAAAGTTAACCCCCACTTTTTGTTAGTCGGGTAGTTGCTTTTTTTATTTGGGGGCAAAATTAGCTTTTTGAAGATTGTGTTGGTGATTGGGGGGCTTTTGGGCGGGACGGGACATCTTGTTTGAGAAATCAGTAAAATGTGAAATAAAAGATAGTATATATATTGGGTTGTGCCTAATTGATGTGTTCGGGTTGATGTAAATTTAGTTAGGAGTTGCTGTAAAAAAAGTTTTTTAACTATTTGCACAATTAAAAAAAAACTTTTAAATTGCCTGCGTTTTTATTGCTAAGTTTTTATAAGTACCTAAGATGCCTTTTACTGTGTTCGAATCACTCAAGAACTGATAAGTTATAACGAATGTGAAACTTCTAAATGGTAAACTTGTGTTAATATACGAAGTGTTTTAATGGAGTAAGGTTTTTTAAGTATAATAAAGATAAGAGCGAAAGACATTTAAATTATTTACTATTTTAAAATAATAACCATCACATGAGTTTTAAAATAAATCCCTTTGAATCAAATCCAGGCTGGGACTTAATAAAAACCCTTTATCATTATTATGGACTGAAAGACTATATGCAATTTTACTACTATGACAGTTTTGACAAAGATAAAATACTTGAGATAGAAGCATATAACTGCGACAATATTCAAGGAGATGAGGTTTTCTGGAATAAGGTATTGTCAGGACAAATATTAAATGGGCAAAAAATAAGGTTAAAGAATTTTCAAATTTCACCTTGGTTTCCGAGAAAACCTGGACAATATTGGACCTATGATGCAAGTGAGGCTAGATATTATGCACTTAACAAACACATTGAAAAGACAGACTCAAATGGAATTGTTCTTGATATTGATGGCAAAACTTTAATGACGGAATTAGGCGGAATTGGTTGCGTAAATTTTAATAAAGACAGAGATTTTGTTTTAATAACAGCGACGGCATCTGGCAATACAAATCAAGGGATACCATTAGTATGCAGAAAAAATATTTGGAATGAAATAGAAAAGGAATTTCAAAAGGGAAAACTGATTGAAGTGGACATTAACGGGACTTTAGTAAATATAAATTCAGAAAATAGTTCTTACTTCTTGAGAAGCGGTGGCGGAATACCAAGAGTTGCAATTTTAGTCAACTCTTTACTAAACATACATATAAAAGAGAGCAGACTTCAAATTTATGTAACACCTTGGACATTATTTGAAACTAATAAAATAGACTCCCCTTACGGCTTTACATACAAAACACTCACATTGTTTCAAGACAAGATTGAACAAACTAATGAGTGGCTCAAAGAATATATTAATAGTCATAATGGGAAAACAGTTCTGACGGATTACGATGAAGATTTAAACTATTTAAAAGCTATATTTCCTTTAAACGACATAACCAACGGGACTATTTTAACAAAAGAAATTATAAGCTTTTCACAAAAAATACACAACGACTTTCAGAAAAGAAGAGAAAAATATTAAAGAACAGTACATTTGCAATAAATGGGGTTTCGTTCTCTATAGCCTATTTTGTGGTCACAGAAAGCTCAATTCTGCACATAAACATTTGTACTGAAAATCCCACCCAAAACAAATCTGTCAAACAACGTTTGGTGCAACGAAAACCAATTAAATTAAATCAAATGGTAGATTTTAGCATAAGAATAGACAAGAAACCAATAGAAAAGAAAATAAATCCTATTGAGATTTATGATACACTTGACAGAGCAAGTGACAAAGGCCCTTTAAGACCTGCACAGTTATCTGTTTTGGAGAATTGGTTTTTAAAGTTCAAAGACCAAAAAGACGTTATTTTGAAATTACATACTGGTCAAGGAAAAACCTTAGTAGGGTTATTAATTTTACAATCGAATCTAAATCAAGATAATGGGCCATGTTTATATCTTTGTCCCACATTAAATTTAGTAACTCAAACTTGTGAGCAAGCAAAACAATTTGGGATTAAATATTGTGTAATAGGGAAAGACAAATCAATACCTAACGAATATCTCGAATCTCAGTCTATTTTAATTACTACAATTCAAAAGTTATTTAATGGCTTGACAAAATTTGGATTAAATAACAAATCTGAAAAAGCTGGTTGTATTGTTTTAGATGATTCGCACGCTTGTATTGACGCTATAAGGAATGCTTTTACTATACTCATTAAAACTGAAAATCCAATATATTATGAAATATTCAATATTTTTGAAACAGAATTAGAAAAGCAAGGCATTGGCACTCTATTGGATATTAAGAATAAAAATGTTGATGCTTTCCTACAAGTTCCATATTGGGTATGGAATGATAAACATTATGAAATTGCAAGTATACTATCAAAACACAAATCCGAATCAAATATCGTTTTTGCTTGGGAAATTATAAAGGATTTAATAGATGATTGTCAATGTTTTATATCAGGAAGTCACATTGAAATATCTCCATATTTAAATCCAATTGAACAGTTTGGAACATTTTCAAAAGCCAAACATAGAATTTTAATGTCCGCAACAACAAATGATGATTCATTTTTTATCAAAGGATTAGGAATTGAAACAAAGGCTATTCTAAATCCTCTTACTTACGCAAATGAAAAATGGTCGGGAGAAAAAATGATTTTAATCCCTTCATTAATTGATGAATCAATTAGCAAGTTTGATATAATTGAGCATTTCGCAAAAATAGAACGGGGTAGAAAATTTGGAGTTGTCGCATTAGTTTCGAGTTTTACTCAATCAGAATCGTGGAAGGAAAAAGGCGCAAAAATATCAGATACTAATACAATTAATGATAATATTAGTATTTTAAAATCAGGGGATTATGAATATTGCAATGTTTTCGTGAATCGATATGACGGCATTGATTTACCGGATGATTTATGTCGCATTTTAATTTTGGATTCAAATCCATATGGCCAAAATTTATCAGATAGATATCAAGAAAACTGTCGAAGTGAAAGTGAAATTGTCTTAATAAAAACTGCTCAAAAGATAGAACAAGGTTTAGGGAGAAGTGTACGTGGTGAAAAAGATTACTGTGTTATAATATTAACTGGTCATGAATTAGTTAACACAATCAGAAGTAAAAAAACACGTAAATATTTTTCTCAACAGACACAAACACAAATTGAAATAGGTTTGGAAATAGCCGAAATTGCAAAAGAAGATGTCAAACCAAACGCACCTAAATTGGATGTCGTGACGGGTCTGATAAAACAAAGTCTGAAAAGGGATGAAAGCTGGAAATTGTTTTACACTGAACGAATGAATAGTCTATCAGGTATTTCTTATGATAAAGGAATATTGAAAATTCTTCAATTAGAAAAGGAAGCGGAATTGAAATATTTGGAAGGTAATTATGATGATGCAGCATCTACTATTCAAAAAATTATTGATGAATTTATAAATGAACAATCTGAAAAGGGTTGGTATTTACAAGAACTTGCCCGATACCTTTATCCTAAAAGTAAATCAGAATCAAATATAAAACAGATTGCCGCACATAAATTAAATAGACTTTTATTAAAACCTAAAGAAGGAATGAAGATTGAAAAAATTAATCTAATTTCTATAAATCGTATTAAAAATATAAAAAAATGGATTTCGCAATTTGAAAATTTCGAAAAATTATTTATCTCTTTGGAAGAGATTTTAAGCAATCTTCAATTTGGAGTTAAAGCAGAAAAGTTCGAAATAGCAATTGATGTATTAGCAGAAATATTAGGATTTAAAGGACAACGACCAGACAAAGAATGGAAAGAAGGGCCAGATAATTTATGGTGTTTACGTGAAAATGATTTTATTCTCTTTGAATGTAAAAACGAAGTTAAGGAAAATAGAGATGAAGTAAACAAAGATGAAAGTGGTCAAATGAATAACTCTTGTGCTTGGTTTGAAAATAATTATAGTATAACTGATTACAAAGCAATAATGATAATTTCAACTAAATATGTTACCAAAGCTGGTGGATTTAATCGGGAAGTTGAAATTATGAATAAAAAAAGTTTAAATAAACTTGCAACGAATGTTCGTAGTTTTTATAAAGAATTTCTTAAACTGGATTTAAGAGATTTATCTGAAGAACAAATAAATTCATACTTGAAATTACATAAATTAGAAATAGAAGACATTAAAACCTTGTACACAGTTAAGTCAATCCAAAAATAATATTACTATCATGTTTTGGGGCGTTCACTGTTTTTTTATGGCTTTTTGTGTGTAATCGAATATTTGTGCTTAAAACCTCCATTTTTTGCAAATCAGAATAATATTATGCTCCATTTTAGGATAGCAACACAAGTTATTATTTAATATAAGAAAACATCCGTTCACCCCGTTACTTTTGACAAGTCAGATTTAAAAATGAAATGACCACATCCAATACTCTGTATCAGAGAAGTAAACCCAACTTGGCAGATCAAATCATGCGGTTCTTTCCCGATGACTTTGACAGATTTAGTGAGCCTTTTGCAGATTCAACCACTTTGACAATTGCTTCTGCGTTCTACATAACGACTTAGGAGAATACAAAATACCCGAAAGGATTTTTAGACTTTATCAAATCAAACCCCCAATAATTGCAAAGTGACTTTTGATCCTCAATTTAAAAAAGCATTGCAAATGCTTCCCGAAGCTGAAAAAGATAAGCTAATTTTAAGAATGCTCAGGTTCAATAAGGATTTGGCTAATAAACTACGCTTCGAGTTGGTTGATACAGATTCTGTTCTAGATAAAAGAGAGCAGCTTCAAGAAAAAATTATTAAGAACATGCAATCAGTTTCCAAGAAATATTATTCAGCCGGTTATCTGATGATGGAAACTCGCGAGATAAGTGCGCAAATAACGACGCATGTTACTATCACTAAAGACAAGTTTGGCGAAATAAGTTTGAATTGTTGCATGTTGCGGCACTTGTTGGAATTGAATAACGAACGCATTGCCGCCGAAAAACATAACAAAGCATACACTTTGTGTATTTACATCGTAGCCCGGATATTTAAAATATTAATGCTGATACAGAAGCAACATGAAGACTTGCACATGGAATTTAGAGAAGATATTGTAGCGATTGGAAAATTCATTGGCAACAATAGCAATATCATGAAAGTGGCTATTCAAAATGGTTTGGACGTAAACTGGCTCATCCAATTCGATATACCGGAAAACATTGCTGATATTTATAAAGACTTGCGTGAAAATGGACTCTTGAGATAGAAAAGCAATATGCCCTTGCCATGCAATGATCAGAACACACCCTAACTAACCAACAAGCCATAGAGCAATTGCTAAAAGCCTTGTTGAGTCAGATGTTGTAAGTAAAGGAAATGGAAGAGGCATAAAACATAAACAACGCATTATTCAGGCACAGTTTTAAGATTCAAAAGCCGAGCAAAGTAAATATGGGTTGAAAGAATTTGCTTTTCTAACCTCCTCATCCAATCCACAAAATCACACCAACATCAACCCAATGCCAACCCCAATCACCCAAACCCTCCTTTTGGTCTTAACAATTTGCGGGTTAACCGCTTGTGTTCAAAAACAATCGTCCGAAATAAGGGACGACTTTAAAAAGTATTACGACCAATTTGAGGTAGAAGGTTCTTTCGTGCTTTATGACCAAGAGCAGGACAAATATATTTTTTACAATCAAGGACAGTTCGAGCAAGTCTTTTCACCCGCTTCGACTTTTAAGATTTGTAACTCTTTGATCGGTTTGGAAACAGGGGTTATAAAAGATGAGAATTTTGTCATTACATGGGATAGCATAGCAAGAAATCCGCTTTGGGACAAAGACCACGACTTAAAAACGGCATTCAAAAATTCAACCGTTTGGTATTACCAAGAACTTGCAAGACGGGTTGGCGGACAACAAATGAAAGATTGGTTGAACAAAGTAAACTTCGGCAATGCTGACACAACCGGCGGCATTGATAAGTTTTGGTTAACCGGCGGTCTTCGCATTTCACCGGCTCAACAAATTGACTTTTTAAAGCGGTTTCGCAACAATCAACTTCCTTTTTCACAGCGTTCTGTGGACATTGTCAAAAACATAATGATTGAAAAGGACACTTTGGACTATATCCTGAGAGCTAAAAAAGGTTGGGGTGGTCAAGACAATATAGAAATTGGCTGGTATGTTGGGTATCTTGAATCCAAAGGCAATGTCTATTATTTCGCTAATTGTATTCAGACAGAGGGTACAAATCTAAACGATAACAAGAGAGCAAAAGCCTTCGACAATGCCCGAAAGGAAATTGTTTTTTTAATTTTGGACGACCTTGGACTGATGAAAAGGTGAAAATCAATATGGGTAACTGTATGTTTATAATAGGAGTGTGATTGCCATACTCCCAATACAATTTTTGTTGATAGAGGAACTACGGTTCACCTAGTAAACATTTGATTTGAATAGCGCACTCATTGCAAATCTGTAAACCTTCAACCCTCTTAAATCGTTGTATAATCATGCTAAAGGTGTATATTTGCGAATTAAACGAGGTGATTAAACAGACTGAGGTGATGTGACATATTTGTGCATTAAAGTAGTCTGTGAAATCTCTGAAAACGGTTCATTACTTAGTATTAAACACTATTCTTAAAACTCGAATTATCATTTTCAAACCAAAATATATTATAAGTGGAAAATAACAAAAACGAAGCAGGAAAATGTCCTTTTACCGGGACAACGCAACAACAAAGTGTCGGCACAAACGGCACAAAGAATCGGGATTGGTGGCCTAATCAGTTAAAGTTAAACACACTGCGACAACACAGTGCTTTGTCTAACCCGATGAGTGAAGATTTTAATTATGCTGAGGAATTCAAAAGTCTGGATTTGACTGCTTTAAAAAAAGATCTTCACCACCTGATGACCGATTCCCAAGATTGGTGGCCGGCGGATTTCGGACATTATGGGCCGTTTTTTATCCGAATGGCATGGCACAGTGCAGGAACTTACCGAACAGGTGACGGACGTGGAGGTGCAGGAAGTGGACAACAGCGTTTTGCCCCTTTGAACAGTTGGCCGGATAATGTTAACCTCGACAAAGCGCGTAGATTGCTTTGGCCAATCAAACAAAAGTATGGACGGAAAATATCTTGGGCAGACTTGATGGTTCTGACCGGTAATGTCGCCTTAGAATCAATGGGCTTTAAAACCTTTGGATTTGCCGGTGGACGAAAAGATGTTTGGGAACCGGAAGAAGACATTTTCTGGGGTTCAGAAAGCAAGTGGTTGGAATCTGACAAACGTTATGCAGGTGAACGCGAATTGGACAATCCACTTGCAGCGGTGCAGATGGGGTTAATCTATGTAAATCCCGAAGGACCTAACGGCAATCACGACCCCCTTTCAGCAGCCAAAGATATTCGCGAAACTTTTGCACGTATGGCTATGGACGATGAAGAAACCGTGGCGTTGATTGCCGGAGGACATACCTTTGGTAAAACTCACGGTGCAGGAGATGTAGTTCATGTCGGAGTTGAACCTGAAGCAGCGGGTATAGAAGAGCAAGGTCTTGGCTGGAAAAACAGTTTTGGGTCAGGAAAAGGTGGCGATACCATCTCCAGTGGTTTAGAAGTTACTTGGACACAGACTCCGGCAAAGTGGAGTTTTTACTTCTTCGATAACTTATTTAATTTTGAATGGGAATTGACTAAAAGCCCGGCAGGTGCTCATCAATGGGTCGCCAAAAATGCCGATGCGGTGATGCCTGATGCACACGACAAATCTAAAAAGCATCTGCCAACGATGTTGACCACAGACTTGTCATTGCGTTTTGACCCCGTTTATGAAAAAATTTCCAGACGCTTTTATGAACACCCCCTTGAATTTGCCGATGCCTTTGCCCGCGCATGGTTTAAGTTGACTCATCGGGATATGGGACCAAAGCCACGTTACTTAGGACCTGAAGTGCCTGCCGAAGAACTGATTTGGCAAGACCCGATACCAGTAGTGGATCACGTGTTGATTGACGAAAAAGATATTGAAGATTTAAAGGCTAAGGTATTGAACTCCGGGCTATCAGTTTCTGAGTTGGTGGCTACCGCTTGGGCTTCTGCTTCTACTTTTCGAGGTTCCGACAAACGTGGCGGTGCCAATGGTGCCCGTATTCGTTTGGCTCCACAAAAAGACTGGGTGGTTAACAATCCGGCTCAATTGGCGAAAGTATTGGAAACACTGGAAAGCATTCAAACAGAATTTAACAACACCAAGTTTAATGTTAAAAAGGCATCTCTTGCAGACCTTATCGTTTTAGCAGGTTGTGCCGGTGTTGAAAAAGCCGCAAAAGATGCAGGGTTTGCTGTTCAAGTTCCTTTTACCCCCGGTCGTATGGATGCCTCGCAAGAACAGACCGATGTGGAATCTTTTGCAGTCTTAGAGCCGGCAGCCGACGGCTTCCGCAACTATTTAAAAACGAAATACACAATAGCAACCGAAGAATTATTGGTGGACAAAGCCCAATTGTTGACACTGACTGCTCCTGAAATGACCGTATTGGTAGGCGGTATGAGAGTATTGAACACCAACTTTGACCAATCTAAGCATGGTGTTTTCACCAAACGCCCCGGAATTCTTTCCAACGATTTCTTTGTCAACTTGCTGGATATGAGTACGGTTTGGATGCCGACATCTGAAGCAAACGAGATTTTTGATGGGAGAGACCGCAAAACAGGTGAACTGAAATGGACAGGAACTCGCGCAGATCTTATCTTTGGTTCAAATTCAGAATTAAGAGCACTGGCAGAAGTTTATGGAAGTTCAGATGCACAAGAGAAATTTGTCAACGATTTTGTTGCGGCATGGAACAAGGTAATGAACCTAGACCGGTTTGATTTGGCTTAATTTTTCGGTAACCTGAATAATAAAATACAAAAAGGTGGCTTGGAAACAAGCCACCTTTTTGTATTTTATGCCTGCCTCGTTTTTTGTGGTAAAGAGCTTTTATACCAACTAAGATTTAATTTTGAACCATCAAAACCAGGGGTGGTTGCTTTAACTAATATAATGTTATAGACTTCATTTAGAAAAAGACCTCTCTGAATAAATTGCACAGAGAATCACAAAGAACCACAGAGAAAATTTATAGTATAGAAATTAAAAAAACCTCTGTAATGAGATTAAAACCCGACTTGAAACATCAACCTAACCAATTGATGTGTTTTTTGGGCACTAAGAAATACGGGATTGCCATCGGGAGTTGGTAAATCTAAAAAAGTTCTACGAGGGGCGTTATCATACAAAATTCTATATTGTACTTCAAAGGATGCCTGTTTATTCATCTTTTCGGCAAGTTTTATACTCACGCTGCTTTGAAAGTCTATTCTGTAATCAATCTCTTTGCTGACAATACCATTTTTTGACACTTCGCTATACCATTCCCAAGGCATAGGCATCTTGAAAAAGGGTCTTATCTTGATGGTCCAATTATCGTTTGGCTTTAGGTCTAAGGTAGGACGCACCTCCCATCGAAGGAATTGGGTGGCATTAAACGATTGATGAATATACTGTGTGCCTATCAAAGTCGAAACCGTATCGGCAGCAAATCCCTTTTCTGTTTCAAAAATCATACCTGCAAGCAAGGCGGCTCTAAATCTGTTGTATTTTTTTCTGATGGCGACTTTAGCCAATTGTTGTGAGTTGTGAATTTGTGCGGCATCGTTCCCTTCCGTGTTTTGAAGTTTGAAACGTTGACAATCGCCTTCCACACAAATAGTTAGGCTATCGCTTCCCGCTACGGGGGGGACAAATCTTAATTTGGAAATTTGGCGGAGTTCCTTTTTACCGTTAGTTGTCAAATTTTTTGACCAACGGGCAAGAATAATCCCGCCACCTAATTCATAACGTTGTTCTATTCCCAAAAACTCGTCTGAAAATCGGCTCATGACTGCATAATCTTCCAAGAATAAACTATCGCCAACCAAAAGCGTATGATCATAGGTCATAAAGATGTTGGAGACATTTTCGGTAAACTGCCCATTACTAAGCACAATTCCAACATCGTTTGTAAACTCGAATTTATCGGGAAAATACCCACGGTAAACAGAAATGCCGCCATTGATTTTATACAAGGAGGCGGCATCGGTTCTGTCACCCGCAAATCCAAACCGGGCACTGCCGTTGAAGCGTTTTTCTTTTTGCTCTAATGCTTTCAGGTATTTAATGAGCAGGGCTGTTTCAGCAGCAAACTGAGTATGCTTGACTCCCAGAATGGAATCATTCACCTTAAACTCGGCTATATCGTCTTTCAATTCGCTAAGTTCTTGACCCTGAAGCGGTACAAAGATCATTAGAGAAAAAGCGGCAACTATGATAGTAGTTATACAAGTGTTATACATCATTAACCATCTAAATCGCTGTCCTTTAAAGAAGGGTATCCGTTTTTTCATGTTGAGGCGTTCGGTAAAGTGTGCGTTCAAACATAAGAAATGTGCCGTTCAATGGCTAAATGGCAAAATTTCTCCTTGGTTTAATTCAAGTAGGATTTGAGTAGTTTGCTTCGCGATGTTCGGCGCAAACGTCTGATAGCCCTTTCTTTTACTTGACGGACCCGCTCTTTTGATATTTCAAACTTTTCGGCAATTTCTTCTAAATCCATCGGTGCGGTTTCTCCCAATCCATAAAAGCAAATCAGTATGCCCTGTTCTCTATCGGTTAAGTACGAAAGGGCATCTAAAATTTGACTTCTCAAAGCCTCGATATTTAGCGAAGTATCTATTTCTACATCTGATTGAGAGGGTAGGGTATCTGATAATGAATCGGAGTCGCTGCTTTCGGCATCTAAAGACACATCAATGGATATATGTTTGCTGCCTATCTTCATCAACTCGGGAATAACTTTTTCGGGCAATCCTGTCATTTCAGAAAGTTCTTCAACGGTTGGGTCGCGTTCGTAATCTTGCAAAAACTGTATGAGGGCTTTATTGATTTTTTGGTAAGCATCTATTTTATTACCGGGCAATCGAATCATCCGCGAATGTTCAACCAAAGCCTGAATAATGGATTGTCTAATCCACCAAACAGCATACGAAATAAATTTGAAACCTTTTGTTTCGTCAAAACGGCTTGCAGCCTTCATTAACCCCAAATTGCCTTCGTTGATAACATCAATCAGTTGCATCCCGTTGTGTTGGTAATGTTTGGCAACAGATACCACAAATCGCAAATTGCCTTTAACCAGTTTATCTAAAGCCGATTTATCGCCCAACTTAATTTTGCGGGCAAGCTCTATTTCTTCTTGAAGGGTTAGCATTTCTACTTTAGAAATCTCTTGCAGATACTTTTCTAATGCAGGGCTTTCGCGATTGGTAATATTGTAATTGATTTTTAACTGCTTCATAGGGAAGAAGGTTGTCGTATTTGTTTGTATTACGAGTTGAGGAGTTAATTGATAGAGATTGAACAAACCAAAAATCGAAGGTAGCAACATTCAACGATATGTTGTCATTAGCGCAACGAAAAAAAAATTACCATCCAGTTGACAGAACCCAAACGGTAGAAAGCACAACCAATAGTTGAACAGGTCGTACTAATCGTTCACCTGTCATATAGTTTTATGGCATGTCCCTTTTAATGAAAAACGATTTTTGAACGATTTTTGAATTTTGCCTACCTAGGCAATAAAAATAGGGGTCAACGATAGATTTTCTACTGCCTTTGTAGTGAAAGTAGCAGGCAAAATTAAAAAATGCCTCAACTATTTAGGTATTCTATCTCCCCAAACATACAAGTTATGCTCTCAAAAACACTTGTTACGCCCATAAAAACACTTGTTATGCGCTAAAAAATACTTGTTATACTCCCCCAAACACTTGTTATGCCCCGAAGCATTAAACTATTTTGTGCTTAAAGCATTGTTACTGCGGGTTTATTTATCAGAAACAAAAGTGTGCATTATTGTAATTTGGTGGTGGAGGCAGTTTTAAGCCCGTCATTAAATTATTACTGCCCATGAATAATCAATATGATATAAAGGTTGGGATTATTAACACTATTTCTAAAGTTTTACCTGTTTTAGGTTTAGGAGATTTAGCGGGTTGATGCCCAAATTGTTCACTCTAGGGTTTACAAATCGCAACACTTCATCGTAAAAAAGCGGTACAATCGGTGCTTGGTCAATCATTATTTGGTCTAACCGTTGATACAAATCATACCGTTGAGCATCGTTATTTTCGGTTAACGATTGTAAATAGAGTTGATTATAGGGCGGGTAGTTAAACCGTGTATAGTTAGGCGGGGCTGGATTTTCACCATACAATACCGTCAGATAGCTTTCTGCATCGGGGTAATCAGCTATCCAAGAACCGCGAAAAAATGCCGCTTCGCCTTTTGCGGCTTTTTCTCTTAAAAAAGATGCCGGATTGAGGGCTATGGAAATGTTAATACCGACTTCTTTCAATTGACTTTGAATGGCGGTACAAATATCCTGATAGGCATCTGTTGTTTCTAATGGGATATTTGGCAGCCCTTTACCATTTTCAAAACCGGCTTCTTTGAGCAATTGTTTGGCTTTTTCGGGATTGTAAGTATAGCCTTTTACTTTTGAGGCATCAAAAGAAGGTAACCCTTTTGGAACGAAGCCGGAAGTGGCGGGAATGCCGATATTATTTCTTAAGTATTGTACGATTTGCTCGCGGTTGATAGCATAGTTAATAGCTTGACGCACTTTTTGGTTTTGCAAAGCAGGGTTGCCGGTTTTTCCCAACATAAATCCCAAATACTCGCTATTGAGGTAAGGCGAGCGCAGTAAATTTACTTTTTCCGCCCATTGTGGTTGAAGTGTTCCATCGGGGGTAAGCAGGTCGTCTTTGTAAGTGGCATCAATGCCGGAAAGCAGGTCTAATTCTCCGTCAATAAATTTTAAATAAGCGTTCCGCTTGTTTTCCATGAAGGTAATTTTGATGCCTTCGATAAAGGGCAGGTGTTGCCCTGTTTCGTCAGTTTCAAAATAATTGGGGTTGGCACTCAAGATGAGCGTTTCGTTTTCGCGCCAATTGGTAAATTTAAAAGGACCGGTGCCAACAGGGTTGCTTCTAAACGTTTTACCGAAATGTTCGACTATTTTTTTGGGAACAACACTGCAATATTGCATGGTTAATATGCCCAACATCGGTCTAAAAGGCTTATTCAGCTTTAGTTGAAAAGTGCTGTCATTAATTGCGAAAAAGGGTTGTTCGCTGTTCACCCTATCGTTAAACAACCATGCTCCGGCAGAAGCAACATCCTTGTCAATCAAACGGCTAAGGCTATAGACCACATCTTCGGCAACGACACGCGGGCCTTTACCTCCCTCAAAAACCGGATGGTCATGAAAAAAAACATCGTTGCGAAGGTAAAAGGTATAGGTAAGTCCGTCGGGGCTGATTTCCCAACTTTTGGCTATGGCAGGCATCACTTCCAAACGGT
Organism: uncultured Bacteroidota bacterium; assembly: GCA_937907475.1. Lineage (GTDB taxonomy): Bacteria > Bacteroidota > Bacteroidia > Chitinophagales > UBA2359 > UBA2359. The sequence continues at coordinate 75,202 of CALCIK010000049.1, forward strand.
CGTTCATTTGCACCAATCCGTTGAACAATTGATTGACCGCCCAATTATTGGCTTGATCTTTGGCGAATGCCGGGTCTAAGGAGGTAATGCCCGATGATTGATTATACCGGAATATTTTATTTCCCTTGTTGTTATTTCGCTGACTGCTTGTACCACATGCAAATAAAACAAACAAACAACAAACCAGTAATACTAATCGTTTGGAGGTAGTAAACATAAACAATTGCTTAAAAAATAGAAGAGAGTTTCCTGTTTCAACTTGTTGATAACACTAAGTTGGTCATCTCTAAAACAAGTTCGTGAGGGTTATTGAGCGCAAATGTAGGGTTTAGCAATTGGTATAGCAACACAATAGGTCGTTTGACTACAACTATTTACTTGAACGAAACAACGATATTGCAAAATTAAATGAAAATTGACCCTATATTAAACCGTATTGACAATAACATATCTAATCGGCATTAAATTGACATCACAAATCACTAAAGGAATTTAAACAATAGGACATTTATGAAAAAAACATTCGTTTTTATTTTCGCTTTTACATTATTATCAGGACTATTCTCCGTGCAAGTTGACGCACAAAATGAAGCCTTTGACCCCGAAGCGAAATTGATTTTAGACAAAGTGAGTAAAAAGTTTAAATCAATGAAATCATTTAAAGCGGACTTTACCCTTAAAATGGAAAATAAAGATACTAAAATAAATGAAACTCAAAAAGGCAAACTTTACGTGAAAGGGGATAAGTATAAAATTGAAACGACTGATTTGGATCGTTATTCAGACGGAGCTTCAATTTGGACATTTCTGAAATCGGATAAAGAAGTTCAAATTACCACCGTTGACCCCGATTCGGGAGAAATCTCACCGGCGCAATTATTGAACATTAAGCCGAAAGACTTTAAATACATCCTTCGCAGTCCTGCCAACAGCGATGGATTGGCAGAAGTGGATATTACACCTCTTAACACCAACGCTCCATTTTTTAAAACCAGACTGACCATTAACACCAAAACAAATATGGTTACCAAAGCCATCGTTTTTGAAAGGAATGGCAGCCGTTATACCTATACCATTCAAAACTCCCAAACCGACAAAGCGTTGGAAGACAAATTTTTTACTTTCGACAAATCTAAACATGTTGGCATAGAAATAGTAGATTTGCGTTAAACTTAACCTTATCTTTGACAACAGCCGCTACTTGATTAAACAAGTGGCGGCTGTTGTTTGTATTTAAGTACTGAAAACATATATCAAGTTTGCCCAACAGTAGAAAAGCAATATATCGGGCGTTGTACAAGTTCTTTATTGAATAGGAAAGGTTATTTTTGCACAATTATTCAACGACCAAAGCAATTTGCCTCTAAGCTAATCAGCATGAAACACCCTTACTTTCATACCGAAAACCTAAAAATGGTTGATATGGATATTTCAATCAGCAAACGCTCGAAAAATATGCGTATCACCATCAATGCCGTTGGACAAGTGAAGGTAATTGTTCCGTATGGCGTGGCTAAGGAACATATTAAAGCGATGATTGTAAACAAAGAAAGTTGGATATTGGATACTTTAGATAAAGTAAACCGCAACCGTTCGAGCAGTTTAATGCCTGCACTTTTTACCGAAAATACATTGTTTACTACCCGGCAACATCGTCTGCAAATAACAGCGTTACACATTCAAAATGCCAGCATACACATAAAAAACGGGTTGATTGATGTACAATACCCCCTTGGAGAAAAAATTTCTAATCCACGTTTACAAGAATTTATTAAAAAAGGCATAGTAGAAGCCCTGCGCATAGAAGCCCATCAATATTTACCACCTCGATTGGCACAATTGGCAAAACAGCATCATTTTTCTTACACGGGCATCGCCATCAAGAACATGAAAAGCAGGTGGGGGAGTTGCTCTCATACCAACAATATTAACCTGAATGTCCACTTGATGCGGTTGCCTGATAAGCTCATAGATTATGTTCTTGTCCATGAATTGGCTCATACAGTCGTCAAAAATCATAGTGCTGCTTTTTGGGGACTACTTGCAGAAAAAATGCCTGACGCACTTTCTCTCGATAAAGAAATGAACAGATACAGTACCTTAATTTAGAAGATGCCGTCTAAGGTTTTAAGCATCATCACAATTGAAACCAAAACTATGTCCAACAACAAATATGATTATATCAACCGCGAATTGAGTTGGTTAAGTTTTAACGAGCGCGTCTTGCAAGAGGCCGAAGCCCCTGAAACGCCTCTATTGACCCGAATTAAGTTTCTGGGCATTTTCTCCAATAATTTAGATGAGTTTTTTCGGGTTCGGGTGGCTACTCTCAAACGTGTATTAAGTGTTAATAAAGAAGCCAAACTTGCACTTGGCTTTAATCCTAAAAAAACACTTAATCAGATACAGGAAATAGTGGTTAAACACCAAGACAAGTTCGAGAAAATTTACAACGACATCAAACGTCAACTTGCCAAGAACAATATCTATATCATTGACGAAAAGAAATTAACTAAGGCGCAGGGAAAAGCGGTGAAAGATTATTTCCACGACAAAGTAAGACCCGCGCTAATTCCGTTGATGATTACCGAAATTCCCGATTTCCCGCACCTAAAAGATGGCTCTATTTACTTAGCAGTCAGCTTGGATAAGGAAGATAAAAGTAAGAAGAAGCGATTTGCATTGATAGAAGTTCCGACCCATAAATTGTCGAGATTCTATGTATTATCTACTTCGAACAATAAAACCCATGTTATATTGCTTGACGATATAATCCGCTATTGCTTGGAAGATATTTTTGCCATTTTTGGTTACGATCAATATGGGGCATATACTATCAAGATTACCAAAGATGCCGAAATTGATATTGATACCGATGTTTCCAAAAGTTTTTTGGAACTGATTGATACGAGTATTAAAAGGCGAAGTCATGGTTTACCGGTTCGCTTTATTTACGACAGTGAAATGGCAACAGACCATCCCGATATGTTGAATTTTATATTGGACAAGTTGCACATCACCGAAGCAGACAATATCATTTCTGCAGGCAGGTATCATAATTTTAAGGATTTTATGAAATTCCCCCGCCTTGGAGCTTTACGGTTTACGGGTGCAGAATTCCCGCCTTTGCAACATCCTGCCATCAACCCCAATCACCGACTTTTTTTACTGCTTGAGCAGCAGGATATTATGTTGCACTTCCCATATCAATCCTATCATCCGGTGATAGATTTTTTAAGAGAGGCCGCAATTGACCCTTATGTGAAGTACATCAAAATTACACTTTACCGATTGGCGGGTAACTCCAACATCATTGAAGCCCTCATTAACGCCCGTAATAATGGTAAAGAAGTAACTGCAGTATTGGAATTGCAAGCCCGTTTTGACGAGGAAGCCAATATCAAATGGGCAAAATTGATGCAGGAAAGTGGTATTAAAGTACTTCATGGCATTCAGGACACAAAAATACATGCCAAATTATGTTTGGTGGGAAGAAAAAATGCCGACAATTCTATTGCTCACTATGCCTATATCTCGACCGGCAACTTTAACGAAGATACCGCCAATATATATGCAGATGACAGCCTGTTTACCGCACATGAAGGCATTACTCAAGACATCAAACAACTGTTTGACCTTGTTGAAATGAAAACTTTTGTTCAGCCTTTTCAACATTTGCTTGTATCTCCTTTCTTTATGCAAGACCAGCTTTGCAAATTGATTGATGTGGAAATTGAAAATGCCAAAGCCGGTAAAACCGCCTATCTCATTGCCAAGCTGAATAGTTTGAACGATAGAGCGATGATTGACAAGCTCTACGAAGCTGCTGAAGCAGGGGTAAAACTTCATCTCATTGTACGCGGTATTTGTTGTTTGGCAACCGATATACCTGAGTTGAAAAGCAATATCAATGCCATCAGCATTGTAGATAAATACCTCGAACATTCGCGTATTCTCGTTTTTGCCAATGGAGGTGAGGAAAAATATTTTATTGCCTCGGCGGATTGGATGGAAAGAAACCTTCGCCATCGAATAGAAGTGGTTTGCCCGATTTACGACAAAAAACTTCAACAGGAACTTCGTAAAATGCTTGACTTGCAATTGAATGACAATCAAAAAGCCCGATATCTGAATCATCCCAAGGGGAATGTGTTTAAAAAGAATAAAAAAGCCCCATTGAATGCTCAAACGGCTATTTACCAATATCTCTCGGGAAGAAAGTAGGCAATTATCGTTTTACAAATCACCACTAACCCTAACCATTAATGTCTGTTAATTTTTCGGAAATTCCCTCTCCTGCTTATGTACTGGACGAATCGCTTTTGCGAAACAACCTAAAGTTAATCAACTCCGTACAGCAAGAGTCGGGTTGTAGCATCATTCTTGCCCTTAAAGGTTTTTCTATGTACAGCACTTTTGGGATGGTCAAACAATATTTAAGTGGAGCGACAGCCAGCTCTTTGAACGAAGCGAGGTTAATCGTAGAAGAAATGGGCTGCAAAGCACATACTTACGCCCCTGCCTATCTTGACCAAGAATTTGAGGAAATGCTGCAATACAGCAGCCACCTTACTTTCAATTCTTTAGCACAATGGGAGCGGTTCAAAGACCGCGTAATTCAACATACACCCAAAATTTCGTGTGGTTTACGCATCAACCCTCAATATTCTGAAGTAACCACTGATATGTACAATCCCTGTATAGCCGGTTCGCGTTTGGGCATTACCCGTGACCAACTTTCGGACAATCTGCCTGACGGAATCGAGGGCTTACATTTTCATACCCTTTGCGAAAACGACTCTTTTACTTTAGAACGGACGCTACAAGCAGTTGAAGCGCGTTTTGGCGACTTATTGCATCAGGCAAAATGGCTAAACATGGGCGGAGGGCATTTGATGACACGCAAAGGATATGACCATCAACACCTGATTGGGTTAATAAAAAACCTCCGCAACAAATACAATATAGAGGTCATTCTTGAACCGGGTTCGGCCATTGCTTGGCAAACCGGATATTTGCGAAGCACGGTATTGGATATAATTGATAGTCAGGGGATACTCGTGGCGTTGTTAGATGTGTCCTTTGCCGCACACATGCCCGATACTTTAGAGATGCCTTACAAGCCTCGCATATTAGGTGCCACCGATGCTGAGGAAGGGAAGCCAACCTACCGAATGGGGGGAATGACTTGTTTGGCAGGTGATTTTATGGGCGACTATTCTTTTGAACAACCGCTAAAAATAGGCGATACCATCATTTTTGATGACATGATACATTACACGATGGTTAAAACGACTACGTTTAATGGGGTCAATCTCCCTTCAATCGGAATTTGGCAAGAAAATGATACTTTCCGATTGGTGCGTTCTTACGGTTTTGAAAGCTATAAAGACAGATTGAGTTAAATGCTTTTGAGAACAGTTCGCATTAAATTTGCTGGGTTCGGTTGTCTGTTTAGGGGATGAAATTGGGAAAGCTATGACCTGAAATCGGGGGGGGTATTTACAGAACAATGGAAGGTTAAACAGATGCCCTTTATTTGAAGGAGCCGATATTCCATTTATGAGCAGGAATAGTTTGCATTTTGGTCGAACTTTATTGTTTTACAAAGATTTACCGTACTTTCATGCCCTAAAAAAGCGCAAAATGGGCACTACACTTTCATTCAACTACTATAAGCAACTGCAATTTGGAGCGGCTTTGTTATGGTGTATGACTTTATCTATCGGGTGTGAGCATGAAGTTCGATACGCCGAGACAGACCTCAACGTACTCTGTTACAATGTGGCAGGCTTACCCGCATTTCTTTCTTCTTCAAAACCCGATTTATACACTACTTCCATCAGTCCGTTAATGAACGAATACGATATCGTACATGTTCAGGAAGATTTTTGTTACCACGACTCTTTACGCTTACACAACTCTCATCAATACATTACTGAAACCACAGGATGTGTTCCGGGTGGCGATGGACTTAACTCTTTTTCCAATTTAAAAATAGAAAACCTCGATAGGATACCTTGGGAACATTGCACTTTTGCAGATTGTCTTACGCCAAAAGGTTTTTCATACTCCCAGATAATAATGGCAGATGGCGCAAGTATAGACTTCTATAATGTACATTGTAATGCCGGTTCAGCCGACGAATCGTTGTTGGCAAGAAGGCAAAACATTGCCCAACTGACTAATTACATCGCAGAACACTCGGAAGGGAAAGCGGTTATTTTGATGGGCGATTTCAATTGCCGTTATACCCGCGGTGGAGATACGATAAGAGCGATGTTTAACCACTCATTTAAAGATGTATGGGTGGAGTTTGTTAGGATGGGTGTAGTACCGGATATTTCGGAAGAAGCCCTAAGAAATTGCTCCCCTTCCCGAACAAATCCCGATTGCGAAGTAGTGGACAAGTTTTTTTACCGCAGCAACGATCACATTATCATTACCCCCACCCACTATCAATTGGATGACCCACAGTTTTATTTCCAAAACGATACGATGAAACCGCTTTCCGATCATTGGCCAATCATGGCCGGATTTAAAATAAAAGTGGAAATTCAATAAAACAGAGAAGCCGGGGCTAAGAAAACAGAATCCTGCTTGGTCAAAATCATGAAACATGAGCTTACTTATCCAGATCGGGCAATAGCACTTTATCGTCTTTAATCATAAAGGACATACGGTAGTAATCTATATTCTGCGCCACCCAAGGGTCTTGGATTTTCCATTCGCGGAAAATATCGTTGCTAACCAACAAGCAATGTTCGTGTTTCACAACTTGAAGGATAAAAATATCGGCAGGGGATTCGGCAGGAGCTTCGAGGTATTCGACCATTTCCTTCAGTTCGGGTAACCGGTCTTTGTCTTCTAATCGGTAACGGAGTGCAGCATCAACAATGACGGTGATTTGGGTAAACCCGCGTTTCTTTAACTCTTCTACCACTAAGATAACATTTTCAATACGGGCTTTTGCATTGTTGGAGTTGCCCGCATTGTTAAAAGCCACATTGCTGCCGTCAATCACGACACTTCGACTTTGTATGGATTTGGTTTCAAAAAACTCTCCGTCAGTATCGTAATGTCCGTATTTTTTTACGGCAACATGTTTCGTCAAGAAATCAACCAAGCTTTCCCTCCCCTCAAAACCGGTTGTAAACCAATATGGCATTTCATTGGTATCGGAATATTGATATTCTTTAAGAGCTTTGACGAGTAATTCGTCCAATTTGTTGATGGAAACTTTTCTGCCGTCCGGCAGTTTACTGAGTATAGTCAGCAAGACACGTTGATCGTGTTTGCATTCGGTTTCTTTTAAACATTCGAGGTCTAAATAATGCAGATAATCATCTCGGTCGCGGATTTTGTTTTTGCGAATAATGGTTAGTTCCGTTGAATTATCAATACCCATGTGCAGGGCAAATTCAAAATCGGCGAAACTGACAAACCCTTTTGATATTGCGGCGCGATATATATTACCGCTTTCAAACCCTTTTTCTGCTGCGGTTTTAAATTCGGCATAATTTTCAAACTGCTTATCCATTGCGTGCTTATACAGTTCAAAAGGATTGGCAAAAGCAAGGGATCCGGTGGAAGCAGAGGCTTTCCATTCTGTATAACCCTCGACAAACCCTTTTTCTTTCATGATTTTAAACTCATCGTGGCTGCCTATTCCGGCTTCGATAGCTATTTTATACTCAGTGTAATTTTTGTATCCCATTTTATGGGCAGTATAAAAAGACACTGCATCCGGATAGCGTTCGCGAGTTGCTATATTAAAATCTTCAAGGCTCTCAAAGCCTTCAGTGGCTTGTCGCATCAACCCCCCTTTGTAACTTACAGCAAAATGAGTTACCTCTTCTTGATCATTGATAACTTTAAAAACGGTATTTATTCTTTGGGTTTGCAAAAACCGGATAAATTCTCTCAGTTTTGTAAACTCTAGTAATAACTCGCTGTGAAGAATCTTTACCGAAAAATACTTATGCGTTTCTTCGCCCATGTTGTTGTTAGTTGGTTTATTGTGAATGAATGTCAGTATGAATAACAAGTAGATGTTAAACCCAAAAAACCTTTTATAGCAAAGGCTTCATGCTTTAAAAAGAAAAGCTATGGGCGACTGCCATTATATTGCAACCTCTACTTAATAATGTTTTCAATTTTAAAATGCGCTTAATTGCAAACGAAATAATGTTTAAAGAAAGCGTGCAAGTTAGTAATTTTAAAATTTAGTGGTTCACATTGAGTGAGTATGATACAAGGGTTTTGAACAAAGCATTATTCATCTATATCCAATGTTTTGCGTGTAGATATAGGCATGTTTGAATCATTGGCTGATTCATCCTCATTGGTTTCCAAGTCATCTAATGCCGGGATTTTTTTGGTAAAGAGTACAGGGATGCGTTTGTTTATATAGGCTTCATCAGTTCTTAACTTATCCAGCTTTTTTTTGCTTTCGGGAGGAATGACCTTGAAGTGATGGAAAAAATCCCAAACTGTTGATATGGGAACTTCGCCCATTAATACATTAGCACTGGCATTAGATAGCAATTTGTTGTAAGTGTGTTTCAGAATAGGGTCAAGTGCTATTGCATCATTCATCAATTTGGCAACGGGCAAAATATCGTTGTAAAAAAAATCTCGCGATTCTTCCGGTGTTTTATCCATACAGCTTTGAATCCATTCATTGACTTTTTCATGGAATGGTTGGGCTGTTTTGGATATATTGGATTTTACTGCTTTCAGTTCTTCGATATTCAGTGCATTTAAGTTTGGAAAAGTAAAAACCGGCTCTAAATAAAGAGGTTTTTGGTTGTCAGTTAATTGACTGTAAAACTTCTCGTTAAAAAACTCAATAGTCAGAAAAAGAATATCGTTATCGGCACGTTCACCAAAACTTAGGGTTAAAATTTTACTTATCGGATAACTATCAGGGGCTTCAAGCTCGGCATCTTCTTCTGAAACACAAATGACACCCATCTCCTGATACAACAAAAATGGTTCGAGTTGTGGAAGTCCGGTATTATTTAACTTTTTAAGCATACTTTCGTGGTGAATTTTCCAAATGCTTTCTATGTTCTTCTCCAATTTTTTATACAATATTATTTCCTGTGGAGTTGGATGTTTGAGTTTTTTGTGTTGTTTGATAAACCATATCATTTGTTCACCGGTTGCTCCGAGAATCTTTAATTCTTCATCTAAACGAGATTCGATGATCTTTACCTTCATCTCCAATTTTACTCTGGAAAAGATGGAGTCATACAAAATAGATTTAAAAGAGGTGCCGGCTGTTGCTAAGAAATCACTTATTATATAAGCGCAACGAAGAGTCAGAGATTCGGAATTTCCTATAATCCCTGAATTTTTGTCGTAATTAAATACAATTGAGTGCATGCTAATTGGTTTTAAATTTAAAATTTTAACATCCGGCAGAATTGATGGGTTTTGAAAACCGGCATTGATTGCCAAATACTATCCAAAGGCTTCTTTATAGTTCGCAAAACTACCTTAAATTTTAAAAATTTACAAAGAAGGTTTGTGTTGGACTTAAGAATCAACTTCTGCAAATGTCCTTTATTGTTATTGAACGGTTTCCCCTCAGTATAATCTAAGACTATTCAGATCACCTTCCATCAATTAGTATCACCCAAAAGTAATCGCTACTTTTGCGGCATGAACAATCCTGTTAAGCCTTCCTTTTTTATAGTTGGTGCGCCCAAATGTGGTACGACCGCCATGTATGAATATTTAAGGGTACACCCAAAGATATTTATGCCTGAAAAAGAAGTGTATTTCTTTTGCAAAGATTTAACCTTTCGCGAACCTCGCCCTTCGATGAGCTATTACCTATCGTTGTTTGCAGATGCAGATCCCGGTTTGTTATGCGGGGAGGCTTCAATTTGGTATTTGTATTCAAAGAGAGCTGCTTTAGAACTGAAGCAATTTAACCCGGATGCAAAAATAATCATCATGTTGCGCAATCCCATACAAATGTTGTACTCTTTACATAGTCAACTATTTTATGGGGGCAGCGAAAACATCCCCGTTTTCGAGGATGCCTTGGAGGCAGAACCTCAACGCCGCAAAGGTGAACTAATTCCTCCTTTGATTGGGGGGCCTCATCAGGCGTTGTATTACTCGGAAGTGGCTAAATATGCACAACAGGTTGCGAGATATATAAACGTATTTGGAAAAGAACAGGTAAGGGTGATTGTTTACGACGATTTTGCAAAAGATTCGGCTTTGGTTTACCGTCAAACCCTTCAGTTTTTAGGACTTGATGACACTTTTTTTGTAGATACCAAACGCATCAATCCGAACAAAACGATTAAGTACCCCGTTTTGCGCGACTTGCTCATAAAACGCTCACCTTGGCTGATTAAGACGGTTAAACTTTTGTTGCCGTCCAAAAAACTGCGAACATGGGTTCAAAATAATCTTTGGGCAATCAACACCAAATATGTTGAACGTCCGCCAATGAACCCGGATACCAAAGCCTTTTTGCAACAGGCCTATAAATCCGATGTGGCAGAACTCAGCCAATTGCTTGACCGCAATTTGATGCATTGGGTGGAGGAATAAGTAAGGCTGTCAAAAAGATGGAAATGTTAATTTGTCGGATAATCACCGCCTATAAGTATAGCGGTATGCGGCACAACAAAACTTAACAATTTCTGTTACATTTAGAGTAATTTTTAACTCAATCTACAGCTATGAAATGGGCATTCAATATCTCACATAAAATGCGGTTTGCCATTTTTCTCGCCTCTGTTTTCCTGATTATTTTCGCGGTTAACCGAATGGATAAGAACAATGTAGAATCGTTGGGCATCTCTTTTTCCGAAGTTTATGAAGACCGGTTATTGGTCGAAAGCTACATTTACCATATCTCCGACAACCTGTACCGCAAAAAGATTGCCATTGACAATTGCCACAATGCCAACAATTTGAGCCATTTAGATACTTTGCTCTTTCAGTACAACAACATCATCGGAGGGTATTTAGCTGCTTATGACAAAACCAAACTCACGGTTTTGGAAAACGAAGTGTTTACGCGGTTCAAAAAACAAATGGTATTGCTCAGCGATTTGGAGAAACAATATATTCATTCAACCGACTACCCCGATCTCAACAGGACAGATAAACTTAAAGTTTCGCTCGACGAATCGTTTAACCTTGCTTCGGAACAACTCAAAAAGTTATCGGGCATACAAGTCGCTATCGGAAAAGATTTGAACGACAACTCTCAAAAAATCGTTGCGGGAAGCAGCATCCTTACCCAGTTTGAGTTGGGCATACTGTTGGTGATTGCCATCATCATGCAGGTGTTCATTTTTGCTTCCAAAACATTGAGTTCGGCAACTCCACAACAATCGAAGTGGAATTAGATAATTAAAGGAACGTGAGTTAGATTTTAAATCGGGTTGTTGTTTCAAGTTTTAAAGTCTTTTTAAACAATGAAACAGCTAGATTATCCCGAAGGGGATAAAACATTTATAGAATTTATCGATTCAAAACCGGTTCGACCCCGAACGGGGTCATATATCCCGCTTGATACACCTTCTATAAATGTCCGAACCCTTCGGGTTCGCTAAGCAGTTGCAAATAATTTCTGCTTCATCATCCAAGAAGCCTGATAACTTATACATCAACTCCTTAAAGCCTTGTAAAATAATACTTGTAGAAGATTTTAATTCCTACATCACGTTAAAGGCCTACCAATTCTATTTACCTAACCTAATTGCAGTAAGTAAAATTAACCATTCTCATCGCTCTTCGCAGCGTACCGGTCTTGCGCTTCAGTTCGGGCTTTCTCTTCGTTTACAAAGTAAAACAGAACGCCGCCTGCAATAAACAGCAGTGAAATGGAGGTAATCCCCACCCGCGAAGCCGTATCGGCCGAATATCCTAACGACTTCACCGCAACTCCGGTTATACCGATTAGTACCGGACCTATGACTGCTGCAAATTTGCCTACCATGTTGTAGAAGCCAAAAAACTCTGCCGATTTATCAACCGGAATGATACGGGCAAAAAACGAGCGGCTTAAAGCTTGTATGCCACCTTGAACCAACCCTATCGTTCCGGCAAGGATATAAAACTCGTGTTTTTCTTTCATAAACGCCCCCCAGATGGAAATGAACAGGTAAACCCCGATGGCGATGAAGATGGCATTCCGGGCACCGATGCGGTTTCCCAAATAACCAAAGCCAATAGCAGCCGGCACCCCGATAAACTGTACCATCAGCAATGCGGTGATAAGATCAGAGGTCTCAAATCCAATAGACTGCCCGTAATTCACCGCCATCACCACAATGGTATCTACCCCATCAATGTATAGCCAATAAGCCGCCAGAAATAAGAAGATACCTTTCAACTTGCGAATTTCGGAAAATGTATCTAAAAACTGCTTAAACCCTAATTTGACAAAGGTCAATCCGGGCTTAAAACTGCCTTCACTGCGGGGTTCTTTGACAAAAAGTAAGATGGGGATAGAAAATAACGCCCACCAAACACCAACACTTAAAAATGAAAAACGCACCGCATCGGCAGGCGAAGCAAAGCCAAAGGTTTCGGGGCTTAAAGAAGTCCAAACGTTAAAAGCAAATAGCAAACCTCCACCCAAATAGCCTAAAGAAAACCCCATAGCCGAAACGCGGTGCATACTTTTGGGCGATGCCACTGCGGTAATCAATGAATCGTAAAAGATATTCCCTCCGGTAAAACCTATAGCTGCCATGACATAGGTAAAGATGGCCAATTGCCAATTCCCTTGATGAACCATGTAGAGGCTGCAAGTCATTACCACGCCCATAAAAGCAAAGAAGCTGAGGAACTTTTTTTTCACCGACCCTTGATCGGCAATAGAACCTAGAATGGGTGCCATTAAAGCCACGGTGATGCCTGCCAAAGAATGTGCCATGCCCAACCGGGCAGTTGTGGTAACAGGGTCTGCCCCTGCGCTCCAGTATTCTTTAAAAAAAATGGGAAAAAAGCCTGCCATGATGGTGGTGGCAAATGCCGAGTTTGCCCAATCGTACAAACTCCAGGAAATAATAGCCTTGCGGGAATCAATTTGTGAGGACATAAATGGGGGAGGGTAGGAGGTGAGAGAATAGATGTTTGCGTTGAAATTGCTGAAGTAAATGTAAGCGCTCCCTGCCCGTATCCTGACAGGTTGGGCAAATATAAACACAATTTCCATTCCGCATGAAAACTATTTTTTTGGTGGAGGGATTGGTAGGGATGTGGGGTGTGGGTATATATTGACGGTTGGTCGTCGTCGTGGTAGAGACGCGCGCCACGTCTCTACATCTACAATCATTGCGCGCCGCGTCTATATGTAATTATAATCAACAACCCGCGTACCTACCTACACGATGGTTATTGTTGCATTTTTTGTGGGTAAGTAGAATAGTTTTAACAGGGCGGCCTACTTATCAAATTTTTCTCCCCCAAAACCATACACCACAAATAAAATAAATCATATCTTACAATCCAATTCATCACCCATAAAAAAGTAAACAACATGGCAGAATTAATCACGACCTCCGGAATGGCAAAAACAGTAGCAACCTACTTAGCCGACAGTGTTAAGGAGAGTAAAGCTCTGAAATCTTTTTTTACCGATTTTACCGATGCTACCGTAAAATGGCTGCGCCCCATTTTTTTGATTGACGATAAAGAGGAGAAAGGGATGATTAAGGATTTGATAGAAAACCCCGATGATGCCGATAATTTGCAAGAAATTGAAACGGCAATCAACAAGGCGGTTAAAAAGCAGCCCGAACTTGGAAGTGCTTTAGCAGAGTTGTTCAAAGAAATACAGGCAAAAACCGGAAACACTGAGCAAAAAACCAACACCGTAAACGTTACCGGCAACAAAAATCAAACTTTTCAGGATTTTAAAGACAGTCCTATCACCATCACCGATAACTCTAACAACCAACACCACTCCGGAACCGGCGATAATATTGGTGGCGACAAAAAGATTTACAACATAGACAAAATAGATAAGGCAGATTTTTCATAACCTATATTTTGTGGGGCGATTGACTTTTTTTTAAGACTCGATAGCCAAACTAACTCCTACCTCCTATGCCCACTACCAACGAAATCCAAATTGACGGCAGCGGCAATATCACCCTGCAAAACATACACGGCAGCACCATCACCATCACCAAAGGCGATGATGCCCAAACCATTATCGAAAAACTCAAACAACTGCATGAAGCACAGTTAGATGCTTTGCAAAAAGAGTTGAAAAATCAGGGCAGTCAATTTAAAGAATTGTTGGAACTGATAAAAAACACGGCACACCATAAACCCACCCTCCCCCAAGAACTTACCATCTACCTGCCAAAAGTTGAAGACCTTACCAAAATCATAGGGCGAGACAAAGACCTAAGCGATGTGCGGGATTTATTGGTAGAAAAACAAAAGGTAGTAGTGGTGAACGGCTTGGGCGGGATTGGTAAGACGACCTTGGCGCAGGCTTATCTCACTCAATACGGCGGCGAGTATGCCCATATCCTTTGGTTGACACAAAGTGAGGGCGATAATTTTGTACTAGACCTGATCACCGCGCAAGGCTTAGCCCACAACTTGGGCATAACAACTGAAGGCAAGGACAGCCAAACGCTATTTATAGAAATACTGTCCAAAATCAAAAGCATCACAGCCCAACCCAATCTTTGGGTGATAGACAACGCCAATGCCTCGCTACATCTCTACTTCGACTACCTGCCCAAACCTCCCAACTGGCATATCTTGGCAACTTCCCGCGAAAAAATAGAACGCTTCTTTGTAAAAGATTTAGATTTTTTGAGCGAAGAGGATGCGGTACTATTATTTAAATCCCACTGCCAACGCATTACAGACGAGGCTGCTATACGGTCGGTATTGAAAGCCATTGACTACCACACCCTGACCATAGAAATTTTGGCAAAAACCGCACAGCGCAATGATACGCCCATCGCTACCTTGCAACAAGCCATAGAAAAAGACCTAAAAGTGGGCGTATATATCCGCCACAACAACGACAAAATAGAGCGGGTAACGTCTTATTTGTTATCTATTTTTGAACTCAACACTCTCAGCAGCGAAGAACAGCGCCTACTGCAGCATTTTGCCGCCCTGCCCACCGAGTTTATAACTTATGAACTGCTCAAAACCTTGATACCTGCTGATGAAGACGGCATTGCCCCCACTCTACAAGACCTTACCGACAAAGGTTGGCTACTCCACCAAAACGACCCTGAAACCTACAAAATGCACCGCATAATTCAGGAAGTGGTGAAGCGAAAACTCCCTCCCACAGTATTAGCATTGCACAACTTGATAGAAAATGTAAGCAATCTGCTAAACATAGACCAAACCTCAGACAACCCTGTTCATAAATTCCCTATTATCCCTTTCGGCGAGGCAGTGTTATCTTTATTTCCCGATGCGACTTATGCGGTGATAGGTCGGTTGCAAAATAATTTGGCATTGGTGATTCAATACCTTGGAGATTTTGTAAGCGCAAAGGATTTATTAGAAAAGGCAATGCAGTCATCTGAGAGGAACTTTGGTAAAGACCATCACAATACGGCGACAACCTATTCCAATCTGGCATTAGTCCTTAAAGACCTTGGTGATTATACACGTGCAAAGGATTTATTAGAAAAGGCGAAGCTAATCGAAGAGGCGAATTTTGGAGAAAACCACCCTAGAACCGCAGGCAGTTATTCCAATTTGGCAATGGTGCTTATAGACCTTGAGGATTACCCCCGTGCCAAGGAGTTGTTAGATAAGGCTATGTGCATCAATAAGTCGAACTTTGGAGAAAATCACCCCACCACTGCCCTCAGTTATTCCAATTTGGCAACCGTGCTAAAAGCCTTTGGGGATAATGCTGGTGCGAAGAAGTTGTTAGAAAAAGCTATGCTGTCCAATGAGGCGAATTTTAGTATAAACCACCCCACCACCGCCCTCAGTTATTCCAATTTGGCATTTGTATTATCAGATTTAAAAGAGTATGAAAGGGCTTTGCTGTTTATGTTTAAAGCGTATAAAATCTTGACCAATCATTTTGAATCACATCACTCTTTTCATCAAATGGCAATTAATAATTTTGAAGGCATAGCAGCCGAAATGCTGCAAAACGGCTATACAATGGAAAACTTACAAAAACTCATAAACAACTAATTACAACATCTCCTACCTCCTATGTCCCCTACCAACGAAATGCAAATAGACGGCAGCGGCAACATCACCCTGCAAAACATACAAGGCAGTACCATCACCATTACCAAAGGCGATGATGCGAACACCATTATCGAAAAACTTAACCAACTGCACGAAGCACTGTTAGATGGTTTGTTGCAATTTGTGGAAATGCAGGGCGAACTGGTTGAAGATTTATTCAAACAAATCCTTCAAGAATTTGCTAAAAGCAAGGGCGTAGAAAAAAAGAAATTCGTCACAATACAGGTGCATAGCGGTAGTGGCGATAATGTTGCAGGGGATAAGATAGTCATTTACAACATCTACCACATAAAACAAACGACCGACCCGTTTGTAGCTACACATAAAAACCTTACCGGACGAGGGGGCAAAAATATTTCCTTAGAAATTTTAGAACGTCATTACTTGTTAGATAAGTTGCAAGCGCTGATAACGGCAGGCAATAGGTACATTGTATTGTATGGCAACGAGGGTATCGGTAAAACAACCTTTATGTCCTTGTATTACAATCAGTACAGCAGGGGTAAATACGACCAAATAGGTTGGTTTCTATTTACCCGAAACCTTGCCGAAACCCTTGTTGTCGGATTATCTAAATATACTTTTGAAGAGAAGCCTAAAACCGACTGGGATAAATTATATTATAGAGAAGCTCTTGACCAAATCAAACAGTTAAAGAACTATTTAGTAGAGAATATGCCTACAAGTAAGTTATTGGTGTTTGATGATGTCCTGAATGAAGAGATCATTACAACTCACTACCACGATTTGCTACACATCAACGACCACACTGTTTTTGTTTTTATCGCTAAAGAACCTTTTAAAGACGAGCGTTTTAAAAACTTTGAACTGCCACGCCTTACAGATGAGGAAGTAAAAACGATACTCGGTAAGTTTTTTACAAAAGAATCGCAATCCGAATATGCTACCCTTATTAACGGCAATTTCTTTTTGACCCAATTACTCATCAAAAACGCACCAAAAGAAGGCGAGCGCGCTACACAGAATTTTGCTGTAACACTGATTGGGCAAGCCGACAACAACATTGCTGAAAAAGATCAACAACTAACCGAAACCTTATTTAGAGTATGCCCATTAAATAGCTTTCAAACTTGGCTGTTGTTGCAATTTGCCGTCTTGCCTGCCGGCGCTTATGATACAATGATGATAAAGCAATATCTTTTTTCGGAAAAAGACGAAACCGAAATAGAGCAACTATGCAACGAGGATTATCTATCTCTTTCCTCCTACCTTGCTTTTGCTAAACAAGACTAAGTGCCCATTATAGAAGACGACTTGATTGAACTTACCTTGCAGCAACTAAGCGAAACCGGTTGGCTGTCGGTAAACACAGAGGAAGAATACGAAATAAGTGCTTTGGTAAGAAAGACTTTTGTGTGGCACAAAGAAAATCAGTATGACTACACAGCAGAATTAGCCAACTGCCTGACCATTAATTTTTTCACCGAACAACACGACAATCTCAAAGACAATATTTTTTACCGTCAACACCTCTTGCATTATCTCGATTTTGTAATACCTGTACCCAACCCTCAATATCTAACCACCCTTAAAAAACTAATAGACGACAATAAAGAAGCAGGTAAATACTACGATGAATTGCACCACCGTAAAATTTATTTTAAGTTAGCAGTACAATGTTACGGACAAGATAGCGACACCATAATAGAAGCAGAAACCGATTTGGCTTGGAACTATCGGATAACGGGTAACTTAAAAGCTGCACAAAAACACGGACAATACGCGCTACAAAAAGCCTATAGGTTATTGTCAGAATTAGCACCTTTGACGGGAAAATGTGAGGGTAATTTAGGGATGGTTCTTCAAGACCTTGGGGATTACGCCGGGGCAAAGGAGTTGTTACAAAACGCGATGCTTTCGGATGAGGCGAACTTTGGACCAGACCACCACACTACCGCCGTCAGGTATTCCAATTTGGCAATAGCGCTTCAAGCCCTTGGTGATTACCAAGGCGCAAAGACCTTGTTAGAAAAAGCGATGATTTTGAATGAGACGAACTATGGACCAGACCACCCCACTACCGCCGGCATTTATTCCAATTTGGCAATCGTGCTTGATGCACTTGGCAATTATCAAGGCGCGAAGACCTTGTTACAAAAAGCGATGATTTCTGATGAGGCGAACTTTGGAACAGACCACCCTACTACCGCCGTCCGTTATTGCAATTTGGCAAACGTGCTTAAAAATCTTGGTGATTACCAAGGTGCAAAGGAGTTGTTAGTAAAAGCGATGATTTCTGATGAGGCGAACTTTGGAAAAGACCACCCTGTTACCGCCGTCAGGTATTCCAGTTTGGCATTAGTGTATCAAGAACTTGGCGATTACCAAAGCGCAAAGACCTATTTCGAAAAAGCGATGATTTCGGATGAGGCGAACTTTGGACCAAACCACCCCAGTACGGCAAGGAGTTATTCCAATTTTTCAACCGTGCTTAAAGTCTTTGGCGATTGCCAAGGCGCAAAGAACTTGTTACAAAAAGCAATGATTGCGGATGAAGCGAACTTTGGACCAGACCACCCCACTACGGCGTTGAGTTATTCCAATTTGGCAATGGTGCTATCAGATTTAAAAGAGTATGAAATGGCAATGCTATTAATGTTCAAGGCTTATAAAATTTGGTACAATCATTTTGAAGAAAATCACCCTTATCATCAGGTGGCAATTAGTAACTTAAATGGCATCATAGACGAAATGCTACAAAACGGCTATACAGCGGTTGATATACAAAAACTCATAAATAACTAATTACCCCATCTCCCACCTCCTATACCCCACACCAACCAAATACAATATCCACGCAGAACCCAACAGCAGATGACAGAAAACAAGGCGCATGATGGGGTCACGGATGGTATTTTAGCGGAAACAAACCGTGGTGGGGGGATGATGGTTTTGTGAATTTTGATGACGTGTCCGTTCGTCCGTCCGTCCGTCCGTTCGTAGAGACGTGGCGCGCCGCGTCTCTACAATAACAATAACGACAATGGCACGCCACGTTTCTACAATAACAATAACGACAATGGCACGCCACGTTTCTACATAATCAACAACAACAACAACAATGCTGCACCACATCTATACATACACAGCAAACAACCATATCAACGTAATTGCAATAAAACGCAAATTCAGATGGATAACGAAAAATTTAATAAGAAATACCGCATTGCATCTGCTCGCGCACAATGGCACGATTACGGCGGTGGTGCCTATTTTATAACCGTTTGTACCAAAAACAGGGAACATTTTTTTGGTGAAATCAACAACGGACAAATGGAACTAACGCCATTAGGGGTCTATCTGTCCGAAAATTTGGAAAACATAACAGAACATTACCCCTACGCCAACATAGCACTATATGTGGTGATGCCCAATCATTGGCATGCCATTGTTTATATTGACAGCAAAAAAACGCCCTATCCGCGCAGAACCCAACAGCAGATGACAGAAAACAAGGTGGTTGATGGGGTCACGGATGGTATTTTAGCGGAAACAAACCGTGGTGGTGGGGATGATGGTTTTGTGAATTTTGACGATATTGTAGAGACGCGGCGCGCCACGTCTCTACATGACGCCATGTCTCTACAAAATCTACAAAACCCACATAATAACCCGCAACCCGAAAACACACCGGACGCCATAAACAAACAAATGCAAGACCTTGCCCACAAACAAGGTTGGTTATCGGTTGCAATTGGCGGGGTGAAATCGGCCATAACAAAATTTGCTAACCATAATCAACTGGTTTTTGCTTGGCAAGCCCGTTTTCATGACCATCTAATTCGAGACGAGGGGGAACTAAACCGAATTGCATTTTACATTGATAATAATGTGGCCCTATGGGATGATGATTGTTTTAACGAGCAAAACAATAACAACTAACGGTGGCAGCGTTGATAAACCACTAAGGGCAGCAATTAGAAAAACCTATAGGGGGTTATTTGTGCCCTGCCCACCGGCTTGGTGTGGCAATAACCAACATGCCGCCAAAATGACCATCATACAAAAGGCAATTCGATAAGCGTTTTCAATCATCTTTTTCATAGCAATCTGTTTAAAATGACATAATACCGGTTCTTAGAAGGAACCGATTATTTCGGAATGGGAATATGATTTTCTTAAAAAATGCTTTTGAACTTTAGAAGGCACAATGCTACTTTGATATCATGCTTTCGGCACTCTTCCTGCAAGACAGTATCTGTTGTCATCATTTTTATCGGAAGTATGATAACAAGTGAAACGATAATTTTTAACATACGGTTGCCGCACATGAATTTTTTTTGTGTCGAAGAACGATTTATAATAGTTGCACATTCATTCATTTGGGTTGCAGGAACATCTTATTGCCGGACAGATATATTATGCCCCCTCATAAAATTATTTTATAGTCGCTTTGGGATGTTTCAGCTTTTTACAAAAAGAAAATCAGGCAGCTAAGTTAACTTTTTGCGAAGCGTAATAAGGTTATTCAGAGAGCCAAGAAACTTTTTCACCCCCCGAAAAAATTTTTTGAGCGGCTTTAGAAGTTTTTTCAGCCCCGTAAAAAGTTCAGTAACCGAGGTAGATAATTTTTTCAGCCCCTGAAAAAGTTTTGTGAGCGAAGCAGGAAATTTTTTTAGCCTCTGAAAAAATTTTTTGTTTGGCGTAGGAAGATTTTTCTGTTCCTTAAAAAGTTTTTTTATGAACGTAGGAAGTTTTTTCTGTTTCTTAAAAAGTTTTTTTGAGGACGTAGAAAGTTCAATATGCGGCAGATTAGGGCCAATATGCGTCAGAAAAAGTCGGTATTATTGCAACATAATTTAGTTTATTGGCGTTCAGCGAAGGTCTTAAAGGGGATTAAACCCCCTTGCTTCGATGAAAAATCAAGTTTTTTGCAAAAAAAGCAAAAATATTTAGCTTTTCGGAAACTATTTTCAGGCAAATGAAGTTTATAGTATCATGACAACAAAATAAGGCCTTTTTTGAAGTTATGTCTTTAATTTTATCAAACTTTTAAACAAACAAAATCATGGCAACAGAATATTATTTGCCGAACTCTGATGACGGACGAAATGGATGGGTGAACAATTTCGACCGCAAACTTCCCGAACATGCCGTTGCATTGGGTATTGATGCCCCTACCCTTGCTTTTGTATCCAATGCCGCCGAATTTACCGATTATGTGTTGACCCTTGAACGCGCACTAAAAGCCAACTCTGCCGAATGGACAGCGTATAAACGGGTACATTTTCGGGGGAAAACAGGCGATCCTGTCAGCGGCCTTCCTGTCTTGGTAACGCTTGGCACACCGCCCACTGCTCCTGCCGAGCCTGTTATGGCCCGTCTTATCAAATTGGTTCAAACCATTAAAAGCAACCCCAATTACACCGTATCTATCGGGCGGGATTTAAAAATTATCGGTCCCGATGCTACAGTTACCGATACAACGGATTGGCAGCCATTGCTTAAAGCTACCTTAAATGGTGGAAAAGTGGTACTTAAATTTGTTAAAGGAAAAGCCGAAAGCACAGACATTTATGTTGACCGAGGACGAGGTATCGGTTACGAAAAATTTGACTATACTGTACAGGCTACTTATGAAGACCCCACCACGCTACCGGCAGGCACTGCCCCTCAGATTTGGAGCTATCGCGCGGTTTTCCGTTATAGAGGCGTTCAAGTAGGGATGCTTTCTTTGCCCGTGTCTATCGTAGTCGTACCATTTATTTAGGCGAAGAATGGTACTTTGCAAATAGTTTTGTGCAGGGGTAAGACGTTGGTTTTACCCCTGTTTTTTAAAAAGAGTAGTGTTTTAAGAACAACCACAGTGAGAATGATGACAACGACTTGAAAAAAACATTTTTGGAAACCGTTTATGAACAAAATACATTCAAAGGGCAAGGACAACCCAATAAGCCCTTTTGAAATGATGATAATTATTCCCCCAAACATTTAAAACAAATAAAATCATGGCTAATGGTTTTTCTTTCCCTAAGAATGAGGCTGAATTTAATGCTTGGTTATCCAACTTTGCCTACAAAATTACCGAATATACCAATATTTTGGGAATTGATGATGCCGCCGTAATTTTTGTAACCGATGCTGTTGTTATGACCGATTATTTGATAACAACCGATCGCATCCTGAAAGCAAACTCCAAAGAATGGAAGAAATTAATTAACCAAATTGCGTGGGGAAATCCAAAGACCACAAGCAAATATCCCAATCACCCTGACCTCGGCACCCCGCCCACTATTCCTGCCGAAGCTGCCAAACCCTATATTGCCAAATTGGTTCAAATCATTAAAGCCCACCCCAATTACACCAAATATATCGGTCAGGATTTGGATATTGTTTGAATGAGTTATGAGTGGTAAGGGGTAAGGATTAAGGAGTAAGTTGTAAGGCGTAAGTTATGAGTTCAAGGTTATGTACGAAGGTTGCTCATTACTATTATTCAATGCCTGTAGGCATGATCCCGGTGTACGCAGGGATCGCTAACCTACCCAAAATAGACAAAATGGCTGCTAGTAAAAAGCTATTGTAAACAAAGTGTTGGGACTATGGTCATCCCAACCCAATTCTTGAAACAAAGCGGGCACGAAGCAATTTGTGTCCGCATTGTTTTTTTAGTCAGAGGCTGTCCGATGCTATGCGATAAAATTATAACCGCAAAGTTGCGCAGAGTTTTCATTACGTTACTTTGCGAAACTCTGCGGTAAAATGATAAACCCTCTACGGAAAGCGATTACAACGTTACCGACACCTAACTTTTATTCATGAAAACAGGTGTCGGTAACGTAAAGAAATTTACTAAAAGTTGACTAATTTCGTTGCTGTATATCAGTTTTACAAAGTAGTTTTGCAAATCGCTAAACAAGCATCTCCAACTCCTCCTATACAAGTTAACCAACACCCCCATCCAACGAAAATGAAAAAGTACTTGGGCTATTTACCAACAGACTACCAACTTCCATACTCAAAATACTATCGGGAAAGTGTTGTTGCCCCTCCTGGTTTTGTATTAGAAGGATTATCAAAATCACCTTACCCTGCCGGAACTATAACGGCACTTACCGATGTTGCGCAGTTAGCAAATCCTGATTACCTGCCTATTGAAACGGGTTATTCGTTAGAAACGGATGGCTCTATTTGTGTAGCTGTATTGACAAACATGCCACGAGTTTTGCCCGAAATGTGGGAATGGTGGTTTGGTTGGCACGGTTGCAGGGCAGACAGATACAAACTTTGGCACCCCAAAGCCCATCTCGATGCCCGATGGAAGGATGGATTGGATGACGAAAACTATCTTAACAGAACCTCCCACATAGAAGAATATATAGGAGGTAGCCTCGAAAAAGCTGCCATTCAATTTGTCGCACCGGCAACATTGGGCATTCAACCTGTCGCATCGGCAGTCGTTAACCCAAGTGTTTTTATCTGCGCTCGTGTGGGATTTTCGCAAATACCTTTAGATATAGGCTATTTAGTACATCAAATACGGACGGTGGAAGGCGGTTCTGAAATGCGGTCGCGTTTTTGGATTGGCGGGCAACATATTCGGTTGAGGGGCGACAATCTTTTCTTCAATTCGATATCAAAAGCAATTCAACGGTTCAAGAAAATATCGGCGCATCAAGCCGAGTCTTTGTTAACACATTGCTCGGAAGAGATGAATCATTTGGCGGCTTTTTTACCCGAACTTTACCAAGAATTTAACCGACACTAAAAACTCCGGCACAGAGGATATGAAACTTAAAGGAACGATACTTCAAAAAGGAGATCGGGGATTTGACGAAGCCGTATTGGGAACACTGTTCAATAAGATAGACCCCAACCAAAGACCCGAAATGATGGTTCGCCCCCAAACGGTGGAGGACATCATCGCTATCGTTAAACATGCCAAAACGGTGGGTAAGAAAATCAGTGTTTGCTCCGGTGGGCATAGTTGGTCGGCCAATCACCTCCGAAACGGGAGTATTCTGATAGATATGTGCCAATTTAACCGTTACGAGGTAAAAAAAGAAAACATGACTGCTAAAGTCGGCCCCGGCGTAGGCGGAAGTGTTTTATTGAACGCCCTATATCAACAAAATCTGTTTTTCCCGGCAGGTCATTGCAAGGGGGTTTGTCTTGGCGGTTATTTGCTGCAAGGCGGGTTTGGTTGGAACGGTCGTAAACTTGGAATGGCTTGTGAAAGCATTTTGGCCATGGACATTGTTACTGCTAACGGCGAGTTGGTACATGCCAACGAAAAGGAAAACGCCGATTTGTTTTGGGCAGCAAGAGGGTCGGGTGGCGGTTTTTTTGGCGTAGTGGTTAACTTTTACCTAAAGCTATACCCTTTGCCAAAATACAGGGGAATGATGATGCAGGTGTTCCATCTCAAGCACTTAGAAGACGTTTACAATTGGGCTTACGAAGCCGGCCCCAACATTCCTTCATCCGTTGAGTTTCAAATGTTGATGTGCCGTAAAACCTTACAGTCTTTCGGACCTGCGGGTATTGAAGCTGCCGCACCCGTGTTTGCCGATAGCAAGGATGAACTGCACGAAGCTTTGTCATTTCTGAAAAATAGCCCCATCAAACATAAAGCCTTTTTCCGCAGCCCGTTTTTTAATCCGGGTATCCGAATGATGTACAGTTTTGTCATGGGACATTACCCCGAAAACCATCTTTGGGGAGTAGATAATATGTGGACAAACGCCTCTATTGCCGATTTAATACCTTATCTCAAAAAGATAGCTCAAACGCTTCCTCCTCCGCCTTCGCATTTGCTTTGGTTAAATTGGTATCCTCCTAAAACAAGGACCAATATGGCTTTTTCGATGGAAGACAATATTTACATCGCCCTTTACAGTGCTTGGAAAAAAGCAAGCGAAACACCGCTTTACGGTAAATGGGCAACAAACACCATGCAAGAGATGGCACATTTATCAACCGGCATTCAACTTGCAGACGAAAACCTGCATCAACGCACCGCAAAGTTTGTCAGCAACGAACATCTCCAAAAACTAGATGACATTCGCAACCAACGAGATGTGGGAGGAGTGTTTAACGCTTGGCATAGCAGGCCGGAGGTTTGAGTTATGAGTTATGAGTTATGAGTTGCGGATTTTAGACTTTAGACTTTAGATTTTAGACAATAGACAATAGACAATAGACAATAGATTAGCGTAATTGCTATTTGCGATTGCCTTTTACCTATACTTCGACTTCTCGCTGTATAAGATGCCTTTTTGCAAATTGACAATTCACAATTCACAATTCACCATTCACAATTCACAATTCACCATTGAATTCCTACTCCGCCCCGTCTTTAATCTTCTTGTTCCTCAATCTAAGGGAATTGCCAATGACAATCACATCTGAAAAGGCCATGGTAAAAGCGGCAATCATGGGGTTCAACAAACCAATTGCAGCTAGTGGGATGGCTAAAACGTTGTAGAAGAACGCCCAGAAAAGATTTTGCTTGACGGTGAGTAGTGTATGTTGGCAAAGCGCGATGGCGGTACTGAGCGATTTTAAGTTACTGTTCAGCAAGACGACATCGGCAGAATCTATCGCCACCTGACTGGCATTACTTAGCGCAATGCCTACCGAAGCCTTTGCCAAAGCCGGGGCATCGTTAATGCCATCGCCTACCATCACGGTAATACCTTCCTTGGTAAGTTCTTCAATCATGTCTAATTTTTCTTTCGGCAGTTTGTTGGCGTAAAACTCGGTAATACCCAATGCTTGCGCTACGTAGGTGGTTTTTTGCAGATTGTCGCCACTAATCAACAAGGTTCGAAATCCGTTTTTTATCAGGTAATTTACCGCTTCGGCTGCATCGGGACGCAACTCGTCTGCCAAGTCAACCCAACCCACCAATTTACCGTTGACCATTACATATACATTGTGGGTATTGTCGTCTGTAAACTCATCGGCAATATTGTAAGAGCCGGCCATATAGGTATTGCCTTGCTCATCTTTCCCCATCATCCCAATCCCTTTTATTTCATTCACCTCTGCCAAGGGTAGGGGTTTGTGTTCTTTTTCCAAAGCATTGACGATGGCCAAAGCCAAAGGGTGGGTCGAATGGCGTTCCAACCCCAACAGAATTTCTTTAAATTCCTTATCGGGTATGTCAGTATGGATGTTTTTGATGGTAAAAAAGCCTGTGGTGAGCGTTCCGGTCTTATCAAACACCACAGTTTTGGCTTTTGCCAAGGTTTCTAAAACGGTACCGCTTTTAACCAAGATACCATTTTTGGCAGCCCTTCCCAAACCTACGGTAAGGGCAGTAGGCGTAGCCAAACCCATCGCACAAGGACAGGAAATGACCAAAACAGCAATGCTGTTGAGTATGGATTGTTTGAACCCGATTTGGAAGAGGTAAAAGGCGGCAAGGAAAGTAACCAAGGCAATGAGCAAAACAACCGGCACAAAAATGGCACTGATACGGTCAGCAAGCCTATGTATAGGCGGTTGATTGGCTTGTGCTCGCCGGACGAGTTCTATGATTTGTGCCAAGGCGGTGTCTTTACCCACTTTGGTCGCTTTCATCTTAATACTGCCGGTTTCTAACACAGACCCGCCGATGAGTGAAGAACCTTCCCCTTTTTCGGTCATCAGACTTTCACCGGTCATCATGGCTTCGTTTGCCCCGCCGCTACCCCAAATCACCGTTCCATCGGTAGGAATGCGGTCGCCGGTATTGACCAAAAATACTTGTCCGACCATAATGCCTTTTGCACTGACTTCTTCGATGCTTTCTTCGCCGGTTTGCGGGTCAATTTTAACCCGCTTGGCCAATAGGGGTTGCATTTTGCTCAGTTCTCGAATGGCGGAGCCGGTTTGCCTGACAGAGCGATGTTCTATGACATTGCCGATTAGGACTAAGGTGATGATGGTGGCAGCAGTTTCCCAAAACATGAATGGATGCCCTAAACTAAAGGTTAGCCCGATGAGGCTATATATAAATGCCGCTGTTGTGCCGACAATAATCAACACATCCATATTGGGAATGCCGGTGCGCAAAGATTTTACGGCACTTGAACCGAAGTGGTCAGCACCGATGATGAACACCGGAAGGCAAAGGAGGAGTTGCAACACCGGGTGATGCAAGATGGGGATGGGTAAAAACATGGCTAAAAGCAAAGGGAGGGTAAAGATGGCACAGACAAAGAGTTTCCATTCCAAGGTTGTCCAACCTTTTGCCGCATCGTTCTGCTCGTTATATTCCAGCTCGGCACTGACAACATGGTAGCCCAATTTTTCGATGCCTGCTACCACTTCTTCAAAGGTAATATGCTCGTCTATTTCAAAACTTGCTTCGGCATTTGAAAAACTGACCGCTACCTTTTGCAGCCCTTTTTTCTCTAAAAATCTTTGAATGCCCAATGCACAGTTGTTGCAATCCATTCCCTCAATGCCAACTCGTTGTAAGGCGGAAACCTCGCTCATTTATTTTTTTACATTTAGTAGTCTGTTGTCAGGAAAATCCACTTAATCAAACAAACTTTGTGCAATATTGGTTTTTTGTAGCTACTTTTAACGCCGTTTTAAACGGGAAGACTTTAGGCATAAGACTTAAGACAATAGACTTAAGATGTAAGACGTAAGAAAATAGATGTAAGACAATAGACGAAAGATTAAAGACTTAAGACAATAGACAAAAGATTATAGAAGAAAGACAATATGCAATTGACACGTAACAACAGAAATGCTTTTTTTAATCAAAATCAAAAGTCGCGAATTGTAAATCTAAGCCTTATATCTTACGTCTTTAGTCTAAAATCTAAAATATAATATCTTAAGTCTAAAATCTAAAATCTAAAATCTAAAATCTAAAATCAACCATTTCTAATCACAACAATTTTAAAACTAACAAAATGGAAAATCCTAAAAACAGAAACAATCAAATTAACATAGAACTGACAGACGAAATAGCTGAGGGGATTTATTCCAACTTGGCTATCATTACCCATTCCAATGCCGAGTTCATTGTTGATTTTGTACGCATGATGCCCGGAGTGCCGAAAGCTAAGGTAAAATCGCGGATTGTTCTCACCCCACAACATGCCAAACGGCTGTTGAAGGCACTTGGTGAAAACATTTTGAAATTTGAGGCGGTGCATGGCAATATTCAAGACAGCCTGCAAGCCGATGATTTTCCGCCGGTTAACTTTGGCGGGCCGCCGACACAGGCATAGTTTTAGGCAGCAACCATATTTTGGGAACAACAAACCAATGTTTGTTCCAAAAGCATGTTTTGCAGCCATTTTTTGGAATAATAGGGTAAATAGCCCGACAATTTCACCATCATCAAAAGATAATACCTCAATTATTAAACAAAATGCTGTTTAAAATGGAGGTAAGTGTTAAATTGCCGTAAAAATTGAAACAGCGCAGGTGTTTTTAAACGAACAAATAGTAAGGTTACAAAACAATGACCATGCCTTACCTCCGATAGCCTTAAATGCCGGATTCACCTCGGCCTTATACGATTTGCCTCCAATCGGTTTAAGCGACCTGTCAGAGGTAAGTTTGATGAACCGTATGGATACGAAATACTTCTTTGATGTAGGGTTTTTGCCCAAATTACTGAGCGAAATCAAAGACGACTATTTTGTGTTAGATATGGATGGTTTGCGGTGCATTCCTTATGAATCGCTCTATTACGACACGCCTAATTTCGACCTTTACCTTCAGCACCACAACGGCAAACAAAATCGCTACAAGATGCGATACCGGCGGTATGCCAATACCGACAAAAGTTTTTTTGAGATAAAACTTAAAACCAACAAGGGGAGAACCATCAAAACCCGAACCCCCGTTCCGGGTATTTACCCCAACTTGGTGGAACAGGCTACCAAACTGCTCGAACAAGCATCGCCCCCTGCCCCCACCGAATTGATACCGGTAATATGGATTGCCTATTCACGCATTACCTTAGTTTCCAGAAATTTTAGCGAGCGCGTAACGATTGATTTCGGTCTTAATTTTCACACCCCCGAAAACGCTGTTCATTGGGACAGCTTGTGCATATTGGAGGTAAAACAAGGCAGTGCGACAAGACATTCGCGAATTTCGGAGGTTTTAAAACAAATGCACCATTACCCGCAATCGCTTAGTAAGTATTGTGTGGGGGTGGCCGCTACCTATCACCACGTCAAGTACAATCAATTTAAGAAACAATTACTTCAAATCAATAAAATTGAGCACTTACATGCCCTTTCCCATACTTCAGCTTCTTGTTCAAATTCATAGTGTATCAAACATTCCCTTGCTGTTATCACAGTTTGGGGTAAATTTATTGGCAGTATTCGTGATTGCCGCAATCTATTACCGCAAACACCGGAATACCGACTATGTTTTTACCTTTTTTATGTTCAACGTGCTGATATTCTTTATTTGCTACTTCATGGTAAATATCGAATTGGGAGTGGGTTTCGGTTTCGGACTGTTTGCCCTGTTCTCTATTTTGCGTTATCGAACAGCCACGGTATTCATCAAAGAGATGACCTATTTGTTTGCCGTGATTGCACTTGCGGTCATCAATGCTTTAAGCATTCACATCGAAGATTGGACGGTTACAATAATTGCCAATTGCAGTATTTTGTTAGCGGCCTTAATTCTCGACATTATTTGGCTTCGACATCCGCTTCACATGCAACGGATTATCTACGAAAAAGTAGAACTCATTAAACCCGAACGCCGACCGGAACTATATGCCGACATAAAAGAAAGGTTGGGCATAGAAGTGATACAAATTGGTATTGAAAGCGTTAACTTCCTCAACGATACCGCTATCATCTACGTGTTTTACCGAAACAAAGACAAAACCCAAGTACAAATGCGGTTAGATGATTAACTGCGTTTTACCCTTCTACCCATGACTGCCAATATGCTCGCTTTATGATGCAACTGCTGCAAGAACTTAGTTTCTTAGAAATAGTAGGGTTGCTGTCGGGTATTGGTTATGTTGTTTTAGCAGCCCGTGCCCATGTTTGGTGTTGGCCCATTGGTTTGGTCAATGTTGCGGTCTTTCTATTCATCAACTATGAAGCTAAATTGTATGCCGATACCGGGCTGCAAGTGGTTTACCTCATTCTAACCCTTTACGGTTGGTACAAATGGGTCGAAAAGCCGGACAATTCGACCGAAACCCTTCGCATTTCGACAACCACTCCAAAGCAATGGCTCTATTTAATAGGGATAGTGGTGATTAGTGCAATAGTTATGTCCTTGCTTTTAGACCAATACACCGATACCGATGTGCCTCGATGGGATGCTATTGTAACCGCCCTTAGCCTAGTTGCTACGTGGATGGTGGCTCAAAAGAAACTGGAAAACTGGTTGGTTTGGATAGTTACGGATGTGCTTTATGTTGGGTTGTACTATTACAAAGGTTATATGCTCCTGACCATCCTCTTTGTTATTTATATTGTTGTGGCGATTCAGGGATATTTTTATTGGCGCAAGTTACAAGCCACGCAAAAGCCAATTTAACCCCAACTCCTATCAACTATGCCCCCACTACGAATTGCCATTACCGGTCCCGAAAGCAGCGGTAAAAGCACCCTATCCGCTCAATTGGCCACTCACTACCATACCCATTGGGTGCCCGAATATGCCCGAACTTACTTGACGTTCTTAGACCGTCCTTACACCTCAGACGATGTGTTGCTCATTGCCCGAAGGCAACTCATGTTGGAAGAAGAAATAGCCAGCCAAACTACCGATTTGCTGTTTGCAGATACAGAAATGATTGTCATCAAGATTTGGTATCAACATTTCTACGGCCCTTGCCCCGATTGGATTCAAGCCGCCATTGTCCAAAGCCAGTACTGTCATTATTTCCTTACCGGCATAGACCTTCCATGGATTCCTGACGGTCAAAGGGAACACCCTCAACTGCGGCAATATTTTTTCGACTTGTTTTGTGCCGAAGTTCAAAAAACAGGTGTTGGCTTTACCCTTCTTGAAGGCTCTCAAGAAGAAAGACTTCTTAAAGCCATTGATGTAGTAGATGCGTTGTTGTTGGTTTCGTGACAAAGTGATTTACTGCTCTGTCAAGAAGATTTTATACAATAGGTTCTAACTATACGACAAGTTTTAGAACCAATCGAATAGTTGAGTTTCTAAAGTCGAAAGTTTATTTAAAGACCATTAGTTGCAAAAGAATATAAACTTATCGCCAACATCTTCAGCACCTAATTCAATGCTTTTTTGTAAATCCTCACAACCGTTTTGGAGACGATAACTCATAATGTTGGCAATGCCTCGGTTGTAATAAACTTGAGCCTCATCGGGCTTAAGCGTGATGGCAAAAGTGTAATCCTCAATTGCTTTTTTGTAATTTCCGAAAAGCAAATGCACATTTCCTCTGAAATTATAACCTTCCGGTTGATTGGGGTTTTGATTTATCCAAGCATTTGCATCAGACATGGCACCGTTGTAGTCGCCTTGTAATTTCTTGGCAATGCCGCGATTGAACAAGGCATCATTGGAAAAGTTATTAGAAAGTTCCATTACTTTATTATAGTCCTCAATTGCCCCATCATTATCCCCGAGCGATTTGCGTAATACTGCTCGGTTGAAATAAGCATGTGATAAACTGGCATTGACCTGAATAGCTTTGGTAAAGTCATTTTCGGCAGCAGTGGTAAGCCTCAACATTTTATTTGCCGTGCCTCGGTTAAAATAGGCAATAGCCAATTCGGGGTCTTTTTCAATGGCTTTGGTAAAAGCATTAATAGCTTCTTCGTATTGTTCTTGATTCATCAAAGCAAGCCCTTTGATATTGTAGCCCATTGCTGAATTTGGGTTCATCGAAAGGGCTTTGTCAATATCTTTTTTTGCGGCATCATATTGTTGGGTTTTGATGTAAAGCAAAGCGCGGTGAAAATAGCTTAGCGTGTCATTGGGGGATTGTGCAATGAGTTCCGAATAATCAGCAATGGCACTTTCATAATCTTCTATAGCCATTTTAGCTTCGGCTTTATGATCAATTAAACTTTGATTGTCGGGGCTTATTTGAAGTGCTTGGTCAATATCGGTTATGGCCCCTTTGTAATCAAACATCAGCATTTTTAATTTTGCCCTTTCGTCATATAAATAATGTAAATGAGGGTTAAGTTCTATGGCTTTGTTATAGTCATTCATTGCTTCGTAATCTTGTCGCATACGGGTATGAGCAATAGCGCGTTTCATATAAGCATCTGCATAAGAAGGGTCTATTTCAATAGCATTGGTATAAGCAAAAACAGCAGCCTTCAAATTGGCGAGTTTCATTTTATTATCCCCGTCATTTACCAAATTCATTGCACGGGTGCGCGCACTTTGACCACCCATATAGCTCTGAGCTGTAGCATGAAAAGATAAACCCACAATCAATATAAAAGCAAATGTTAAGTATTTCATAATTTAGATGTTTTTTAAGGAAAAGCAATTGTAATCAAACACATAGCCTTTTTAAAACCAATCAAGTTCGATATAGTTTTACAAAACCCAAGCTGAAAGCATAAAAATCTAATCCTTCACCCTTTTATTGTTTTATGAAAACAGAGTATCACAACTATTACTCTTTATACCTAAAATGATTGAAGCATATAGAACATGCTAATATGGAAGTGAAACTTTGTTTTAGACAAAAAGGTGCTTACATGAGTACGAAATACCTTCAGAAAAAACCATCAATAGGCTAGGATAACCCTATGAATCAGTCGGGCAATAATTGTTGGTAGCCTAATTACATTGTCGTAACTTACCACCGTAATCTATGCTTGTTAAAGTTACCTGTCAACCAATCTACTCATGAAATTTCCAATGTGCTATCTATCTCTATGCTTAGTCGTTTGCCTGTTCCAAATTCAATGCGCCTCCAAATCGCCCACCGGAACGGTAACTTTAAAGAGTCCGGTTTCAGGCAAAGACCTTATCGGCGAATTGTCGAAGGGTAAAAACGTTTTGCTTCAAGGGGCAACAATTACCGGTGATATTGATTTTACCGCACTCAGCACCGCCTATCGCGCATCGGCAACCATCGAACAAACCGAAGTAAACGGCTCGTTGACCCTTGTCAATTGTACGGTAAAGGGTAAGGTCATTGGATATTCCTATTCCAAAGAGGTCATCAAAACGGTGGTTTTCCGAAAAAACTTTAGTTGCCCGGGCACACATTTTGAGGGAGAAGTTTCCCTTCGCGATGCTCAAATGCAAGGGCTTATCGATTTTACCGGTGCCATCTTTGATAAACCCGTTACTTTTGAAGGGGCAAACTGGAAAAGCAGGGCACAATTTATCAAAGCTGTTTTCTATGACGAAGCGCGCTTTCAGTCGGCTATTTTTGAAAACAATGTCAGTTTCATGGATGCCAACTTTGAAGGCATCTGCGGTTTTCAGGGCGCAGTGTTTTTTACCGATGCCCTGTTCAACAACGCACAGTTTCTGCGCTACGCCGACTTTGGTAACTTGAGTGCAAGAGGCAATTTGATGTTTAACTACGCCAAATTTTCTAAACAAGCCATCTTCGGCAACTCCCAACTTCACGGCCGCTCAGAATGGATGAACGCGGTATTTGAAAACCAAGCCGATTTTAGCCAAACCACTTTTTACGGCCAAGTGCGTTGGGTAAAAACGGAATGGAAGGGAGCGCTAAATCTGGAGAACGCCGTTTTCGTACTCGGTAAACCCGATGTTCAAGGGGTAATTCTGTCCGATAAGGGGCAATTGCAAATTAATGGGGCGAGAACGGCATCGGGGCTTATGCTTCAAAGTGGAGATGTTTTTAAATAATCGGTTCTTTGTTCAATGTGAGGTAGTTTTTAATTGGGTTAAAGCTCCGGTCTGTCAGGTTTTGATGACAACGAAACAGCCCAATTATCCCGAAGGGTGCGCATATTCCGCTCGATAAACTTCCTGTTAATATGTGAACCCATCGGGGTTTTTTTAGCACAAGCAGCCTTGCGGAAGTGGTGTTTTCACTTGTGAAATTGCCCGATGGCAGGAAAACCCCTGTCGGTGTTACCAATGCCGAAAGGGTTTAGCCCCGCCACCGCCACACGCCCACAGAAAAAACACCTGCTGTGGTTGGTGAAGACGCAAACAATGGTAAATACAACTATATTTGTGCCTAACAACAACTCATAACTCATTGTTTCGACAAGCGTTCGACTGAGCTCACGCCGAAGTCTCAACAACCACTCATAACTTATAACTCATAACTAAATAAAATGTACCAACAAGCTAAATATCGCATAGCCAAAGCCAAAGCCGAAAAATGGACACGCTTAGACCTTGGCAATTGCGGACTATATAACTTAGACACCCAAGTACCCGAACTTTTTGAACTGACTCACTTGGAGGAGTTAGTGCTGGGTAATGTGTGGGTGGAATGGAATGAAGAGAATAAATACTGGGAAGAAAAGAAAAGCCAAAACACAGGCAGAGCTAATATATTAAACAAACTGCCCAAAGGCATAGGGCTGTTAAAAAACTTGCGGGTATTGATTTGTGGGGGGTGGTGGGAACTCACATTGAGTATCACCGACCTATCGCAATCGGGTTTTCACCGAACCGATTCCGGCATCTTGGATAACACATGGAGTATCACCGACTTATCGCCCCTATCGGGTTTGGTGAATTTGACGCAATTATATCTGCGCTATAATCAAATCACCGACCTGTCGCCCCTATCGGGTTTGGTGAATTTGACCCAATTATACCTTCGCTCAAATAAAATCGTCGACCTATCACCCGTATCGGGTTTGGCGAATTTGACACAATTACAACTTAGCTCTAATCAAATCACCGACCTATCGCCCCTATCGGGTTTGGCGAATTTGACGAGATTACATTTACTGCAAAATAAAATCGTCGACCTATCACCCCTTTCGGGTTTGGTGAATTTGACGCAATTAAACCTTGACCATAATCAAATCACCGACCTATTACCGCTATCGGGTTTGGTAAATTTGAGGCAATTATACCTTCGCTCAAATAAAATCACCGACCTATCGCCCCTATCTGGTTTGGTGAATTTGACGCAATTATACCTTCGCTCAAATAAAATCACCAACCTATCACTTCTATCGGGTTTGGTGAATTTGATGCGATTAGAACTTAGCGGAAATCAAATTACCGACCTATCGCCCTTACTGCCCTTGGTACAGCGCAATAAAAAGCCGTTGCAATTTATGCGGGGCTCGGATTCCTATTACTATATTGCAAAACAAGGTGAGATTACTGTAGATTACAACCCTCTACAAATCCCGCCTGTGGAAATTTGGGTGCAAGGAAGTTACGCAATGATGGAGTATTTTGAAAACTTGTCACTGCTTAATAAAGCCAAATACCTCATAGCCCAAGCCAAAGCCGAAAAATGGATGCGCTTAGACCTTGGCAATTGCGGACTAACCGACCTCAACATCCAAGTACCCGAACTCTTTGAACTGACCCATCTGGAGGAGTTGGTGCTGAGTAAAGTGTGGTATGAATGGAATGAAGAAGAAAAAAAGCGGGAAGAAAAGAGAAGCCAAAACACAGGCAAAGACAATAAATTAGACAAACTGCCCCAAGCTATGGGGTGGCTTAAAAATTTACGGGTATTGATTTGTGGGGGGACATGGAATCATCATTGGGACATCACCGACCTATCGCCCCTATCGGGTTTGGTGAATTTGACGAAATTAGACCTTCGCTATAATAAAATCACCGACCTATCGCCCCTATCGGGTTTGGCGAATTTGACGGAATTACACCTTCGCAGAAATCAAATCACTGACCTATCGCCCCTATCTGGTTTGGTGAATTTGACGCAATTATACCTAAGTGAAAATCAATTTACTGACCTATCACCCCTATCGTGTTTGGTGAATTTGACGGAATTATACCTTTGCGCTAATAAAATCACCGACTTATTGCCGCTATCGGGTTTGGTGAATTTGACGCAATTAGACCTTTGCTATAATCAAATCACCGACCTGTCGCCCTTGTCGGGTTTGGCGAATTTGACGCTATTAGACCTTATCAATAATAAAATCACCGACCTATCGCCCCTATCGGGTTTGGTGAATTTGACGCAATTAAACCTTAAATCTAATCAAAGCACCGACATATCGCCGCTATCGGGGATGGTAATTTTGACGGAATTAGACCTTTACTCTAATCAAATCACCGACATGTCGCCCCTGTCGGATTTGGCGAATTTGACGCATTTATACCTCGGCGGAAATCAAATCACCGACCTGTCGCCCCTGTTGGGTTTGGTGAGTTTGGCGCAATTAGACCTTCGCGAAAATCAAATCACCAACCTATCACCATTATCGAGTTTGGTGAATTTGACGCAATTAAACCTAAGCACTCAATCAATCACCATCTCTAATCAAATCACCGACCTGTCGCCCCTGACAGATTTGGTGAATTTGACGACATTAGATCTTAGCCATAATCAAATCACCGACCTATCGCCCTTGCTGCCGCACTATAAAAGAGGTGTTATTATTAGTATTTATGACAACCCCCTACAAATACCGCCTATGAAAATTGTGGAGAAGGGAACGAAGGCGGTGATTAGGTATTTTGCTAAGTTGGAAAAAGGCGAAGGAAAATTGTTATAGGCAAAAGTATTGATGGTAGGGCAGGGCATAGAAATTGCCCCAAAAGAATATCCCCCACCAAACAAAAACAGCCCTTACCAAAATGATAAAGGCTGCCGACAAGGTTTAGCCCCGCCACCCGACCACAGAAAAATACCTGCTATTGTTGTTGAAGACGCAAACAATGGCAAATACAACTATATTTGTGCCAAGAACTCATAACTCATAACTCGAAAAATGAGCCAACAAGCCAAACAACTCATAGCCC